>NZ_JBTYMC010000003.1:0-72247 GCF_054880855.1 Streptomyces sp. S6
CTGTGGCCCGCGCTCCCGAAACGGCGCCGCAGACCGGCCCCGCGCCTCGGCGGACGACGCCGTGCCTCGCGGCGTCTCGTGCTCGCCCTGGCCACCGGGGCCGTCGGCCTGTCGGTCTTCATGTGGGCGGCGAACGCGGACAACTCCGTTTCCTCCGACGGCGAGTTCAGCGAGTCCTCTCCTCAAGCGGCCCTGCCCGACGGCTGGTTGCCCTGGCGTGCGGATCTCACCCGGGCCGTGACCGCCGCCGAGGAGACGAGGATGTTCACGCTCGACCGGCCCGGCTGCGTCGCCGACAAGGCGGCCGTCTACTGCACTGGCACCGGTTTCACGGTCGCCCGGCTGGACGCCGCGACCGGGCGGGTGATGTGGCGCTCCGGCGTGACCCCGCAGGCCGCGCGGCCGATCGGGGTGCGGGACGGGCTCGTGTACGTCTACGAGAGCCCGAACACCGGAAAGGTCGCGACCGGGACGGACACCCCTCAGTGGCAGCTGATCGCGCTGGACGCCGCGACCGGTGAGCGACGCTGGTCGCGGTCCGCCGAGGCGACCGAACCGGCGGTCCTGTTCGACGGCGGCGGACTCCTCGCGCTGTCCGCCGGCCACCGGGAGCTGATCGGGATCGACTCCAGGACGGGCAAGGACCTGTGGCGGGCGTCCACGAAGTCGACGGCGGGGTCGCGGTGTACCCCGCTGGTGCTAGGGGGTGCCCCCTACGGGCTCTGCCAGGACGAGGACGACCCGGCCAAGCGCCGGTGGAGTCTGCTGCACGTCGGCGAGAAGGGCTCGCGCGAACTGACGACGCTGCCCCCAGGGGCCGTCCCCCTGGGGGTGCTCGGCGGACAGGCGCTGTTCGCCGAGCCGAAGGAAGCGGGGTCACCGACGCCGGGCGGGCTCGACGAGGCGTACACCGCGCTCCTGCGGGTCGACCCGGTGAACGGGACGACCCTCGGGCGCACGGCCTTCGACCAGACCGTGCGCGGTACGGCGACGCTCGTCGGCTCCACGGTGTACTTCGTCCGCCCGGACGGCACCGCGACGGCGGTCGCCGAGGCCGACGGGACGACTCAGTGGCAGGCGGACACGCAGGTCGAGAACCTGTCGAAGCCGGTGTGGTCCCGGACGTACGACGCCCTGCTCCTCGTCAACCGGTACGGGCGGCTGGTCTCGCTCGACCTCTCGTCGGGGACGGTGGGGTGGACGACGGACAAGCTCCAGGACCCGGCGGGGGCGCCGGAGAACATCGTGCCGAGCCTGGTGCTGGTGGGGGACGCGATCGTCGCGGTGGCCGGGGACACGGCGTTCTCGGTCAGCCCGGACAGCCCGGACCTGACGGCCGAAGTCACCGGCGAACCCTCCCCCACCGAGCCGTCCCTCACCGACCCCTCCCCCACCGAGCCCTCGCTCACCGACGCCTCCTCCACCGACCCCTACCCCTCCAGCGCTAGCTCCTGAGAGTGACGCGGCTCGGCCCGTTGAAGGGGGCCAGGCACAGGACCGTGTCCGGGGTGCGCAGCAGGTCGTCCTCGGTGAAGAGGGCGCGGGCCTCGGTGTAGGGGACCTCGTCGGGGGAGATGACGGCCGCCGCACGGTCGTACACCGCGCGGGCCTCGTCGTCGAGGGTCTGGTCCTGGCGGGTGACGTCCGAATAGCCGACGTCCCCGTGGCCCGTGTCCGTGTGGCCCGTGTCCGTGTGGCCCGTGTCCGTGTGGTCCGCGCCCCAGACGTCCCACAGCAGGGTCTCGACCTTGTTCAGGGCGGCGAGGTCGAGGCGGACGTTGCCGGCGACGAAGCGTTCGCCCCAGAGGGGGCCCTCGGCCGGGCGGTGGAGGCCGAACGTGCGGTGGTCGGCGCCCTGTTCGCGGATCATGCGCCAGGCCTGTCCCGCTGTGCGGAAGCGGGTGCGGGGGACGTCCATGGGGTCGAAGTCGGCGTTCCAGTGGCGGGTGACGGCGGGGTCGGTGAGCTGCGCGTCGGCCAGCCGCCAGGCCCTCCGGGAGCCGTCCCAGTACTCGGTGACGACGTGGTCGCCGTGGAAGCCGTCGGTGGAGAAGTAGTCGGCGAAGCCGGAGCGGATGCGGGCGGGGGTGCCGGTGTGGCGCAGGAGTGAGCAGTGCAGGAGGGCGAAGTCCCGGCAGACGCCGACGAATCGGGCGGCCGGGGGGCGGGGTTCGGCGAGCGGGGATTCCGAGCGGGCGGCGAGGATTTCCAGGATGCCGTCCACGTAACGGGTTTCGGCGTCGTCGTGGAGGCGGGGTTCGGGAATTCCGTAGGAGAACAAGGGGCCTTCACCGCGGTGGATGAGCAAGTCCCGGACGATACGGGCGAGTCGGGCCGGGTCTCGGGGGAGCTTCTCGTAGAGGTGGGCCCGGTCGCCCGGGGTGCTGTACGGGCTCTGGGCGGTGTAGGCGAGGGGCATGCGGGCTCCAACTCTCGGTCGGCGTGCGGGAATTGCGCGACGGGATGAAATCCACCGTGTCAAAATTCGCCGGAAATTGTCCAGAGCGGGAAGCATTCTTCCGTCCGGCGCGCAAAATTCGAACTCTCCGCCGTCCAGGGGAAATTCAGGCGTACGGTCCGAGGTGACGGGTGGGACGGGTGAGATCCGCAGGAGGGCGGCCATGGGGCTGGACCTGAGCAGCGTTTGGGACGACGAGGACTGGAGCGCCGAGGACGAGGCGGACTCCGTGCGGCTCATGGAGATCCTCCCCGAGGTCTCGCGGGTCACCCTCGAACTGCTCCGGCACACGGTGGGGACCTTCCCCGAGGAGAAGGTCGCCTCCCGGGCCACCCGCGTCACCGAGCTGGTCCTCAAGAAGTACGGGACCGACGGACTGCGCCTCCTCTCCGTCCACCTCGCGACCCTCGCGACGGTCCACATCGAGCACAACGCGGTCCTGACACACCGCCCCCTCCAGTCCCTCCTGGACGAGCTGGACCCGATCGGCTGAGGAAACCCCGGACACCCCGGCCCCCCTCCCCTTACCGGACGCCCCGCCCCCCTTAGGTGAACCCCCGTAGCCCCCAGGTGCAACACGCACCCCACCCTCTTAACAAAGCCGTACGTATCCTTTTCTTGAATCGTTCGCCTTTATAGGGTTACCTTGGGGGCATGACCGCATCCGGAACCCCCACCCCCGCCGAGGAGCTGCGCGGCGTCGGCCTGCGCGTCACGGCCGCCAGGGTGGCGCTGCTGGACACCGTCCGGGCCGGGGACCATCTCGGTGCGGACGCCATCGCGTCGGGTGTACGTGAGCGCGTGGGTCATGTCTCCGTCCAGGCGGTGTACGAGGCGCTGCACGCGCTGACCGCCGCCGGGCTCATCAGACGTATCGAGCCGGCCGGCAGCCCCGCCCGGTTCGAGGGCCGCGTCGGCGACAACCACCACCACCTGATATGCAGGACGTGCGGGAAAGTCGTCGACGTGGACTGCGCAGTGGGCCACGCCCCCTGCCTGACCGCCTCGGACGACCACGGCTTCACGATCGACGAGGCCGAGGTCGTCTACTGGGGCCTGTGCCCCGCCTGTTCCACCCCCTCCGCTCCCCCCTCCACCCTTCCTCCTTCCTCCACCGCTGCCTGAGCGCGGACCGTTCGCTCAGCCTCGAAAGGAACCCCCATGTCCGAGAACGCCGAAGAAGCAAAGTGCCCGGTCGCGCACGGCGGTCGCGCCCTGCACCCGACTCAGGGCGGCGGCAACCGCCAGTGGTGGCCGGAGCGGCTCAACCTGAAGATCCTGGCCAAGAACCCGGCCGTGGCGAACCCGCTCGGTGAGGAGTTCGACTACGCCGAGGCGTTCAGCGCGCTGGACCTGCCCGCCGTGAAGGCGGACATCGAGGCGGTCCTCACCACCTCGCAGGACTGGTGGCCCGCCGACTTCGGCCACTACGGCCCGTTCATGATCCGGATGGCCTGGCACTCCGCCGGCACCTACCGCATCAGCGACGGCCGCGGCGGCGCCGGCGCCGGCCAGCAGCGCTTCGCCCCCCTCAACTCCTGGCCGGACAACGGCAACCTGGACAAGGCCCGCCGTCTGCTGTGGCCGGTGAAGAAGAAGTACGGCCAGAGCCTGTCCTGGGCCGACCTGATGATCCTCGCCGGCAACGTCGCCCTGGAGTCCATGGGCTTCACGACGTTCGGCTTCTCCGGTGGCCGCGAGGACGTCTGGGAGTCGGAGGAGGACGTCTACTGGGGTCCCGAGACGACGTGGCTCGACGACCAGCGCTACACCGGTGACCGCGAGCTCGAAGAGCCCCTGGGCGCCGTCCAGATGGGCCTCATCTACGTCAACCCCGAGGGCCCGAACGGCAACCCGGACCCGATCGCGGCGGCCCGCGACATCCGTGAGACGTTCCGCCGCATGGCGATGAACGACGAGGAGACAGTCGCCCTCATCGCCGGTGGCCACACCTTCGGCAAGACCCACGGCGCGGGCCCGGCCGACCACGTCGGCGCCGACCCCGAGGGCGCGTCGATGGAGGAGCAGGGCCTCGGCTGGCGCAACAGCTTCGGCACCGGCAAGGGCGCGGACACCATCACGTCGGGCCTGGAGGTCACTTGGACCTCGACGCCGACCAAGTGGTCGAACAATTTCTTCTGGAACCTCTTCAGCTTCGAGTGGGAGCTGACGGAGTCCCCGGCCGGCGCCAAGCAGTGGAAGCCGAAGGGCGGCGCGGGCGAGGGCACGGTTCCCTCGGCGCACGACCCGAACAAGAAGATCGCGCCGGCCATGCTCACCACCGACCTGTCGCTGCGCTTCGACCCGGTCTACGAGCAGATCTCCCGTCGCTTCCTGGAGAACCCGGACCAGTTCGCGGACGCGTTCGCCCGCGCCTGGTACAAGCTGACGCACCGTGACATGGGCCCGAAGTCCCTGCACTTGGGCTCCGAGGTCCCGGCGGAGACGCTGATCTGGCAGGACCCGCTGCCGTCCGCCGAGGGCGAGGCGATCGACGCCGCCGACGTCACCGCGCTCAAGGCGAAGATCCTCGCCTCGGACCTGACGGTCTCTCAGCTCGCCTCCGTGGCCTGGGCGTCCGCGTCCACGTTCCGCGGCAGCGACAAGCGCGGCGGTGCCAACGGCGCCCGGATCCGCCTGGAGCCGCAGCGCAGCTGGGAGGCCAACGAGCCCGACCAGCTCGCCCAGGTGCTGCGTGTCCTGGAGGGCGTGAAGGCCGACTTCGACGCCCAGGGCGCCAAGAAGGTCTCCCTCGCCGACCTGATCGTCCTCGGTGGCGTCGCCGCGGTGGAGAAGGCCGCGAAGGACGGAGGCTACGACGTCGAGGTGCCGTTCACCCCGGGCCGCGTGGACGCGGGCGAGGAGCACACGGACGCCGAGTCGTTCGCGGCCCTTGAGCCGGTCGCCGACGGTTTCCGCAACTACTACGGCAAGAGCAACCGCCTCCCCGCCGAGTACCTGCTGCTGGACCGCGCGAACCTGCTCACCGTGAGCGCCCCCGAACTGACCGTCCTGGTCGGCGGGTTGCGCGCGCTGGGCGTCTCGCACGGCGAGACCAAGGCGGGCGTCCTCACGGACCGGCCGGGTGTCCTGTCGAACGACTTCTTCGTGAACCTGCTCGACCTGGGCACGGAGTGGAAGGGCACCGACGCCTCCCAGACCGCGTTCGAGGGCCGCGTCGACGGCGCGGTCAAGTGGACCGGCACCCGTGCCGACCTGGTCTTCGGCTCCAACTCCGAGCTGCGCGCCCTCGCCGAGGTGTACGCGGGTGACGACGCGAAGGAGAAGTTCGTCAAGGACTTCGTCGCCGCGTGGGTGAAGGTCGCCGAGCTGGACCGCTTCGACCTGGCGTAAGTCTCAAGGCCGACTGAGCCCGGGGTCCGTCTGTTTGGACGGGCCCCGGGTTTCTTGTGGGCGACGTTTCCATGCGCGACGTTTCTTTTGTGCGACGTTGTCGCCGAAGTCTGTTCCGCACCTCCCTCCCGTCCTTACCCTTGCGTCCAGGACCACCGCTCTGGGGGGAGGCGTGGTGCACGGACAACTGCATGGACGGGGCGCCCTGTTCGACGGGGAGCCACCCGGGCTGCTGCCCCGGCTGATCGGACTGCGGCCGCACGAACACCTCGCCGCCAAGTCCGAACACCCGGGCAGTCAGCCCGTGTTGGTGCTGAGCGGCGGCCGGGGCCTCGGCAAGACGGCAGTGCTGGACGAGATCGAGACGGCGTACACCGAGCGCACCCGCAAGGGCGAGCCCCGGGGACGCACCCCGCTCGCCCGGATCGACTGCGAGGAGCCCCAGTTCACGGTGCCACCGCACGCGGAGAGCACCGAGTCCTGGTCCCCGCTCTGGCAGGCCCTGCTGGTCCTGGCCGAGCAGCTCACCGAACCGGTGCGCGCGGCGGGCCAGTTGACGTTCCCGAGGCTCACGGCGGGGCTGGTCGCGGTGCGGGCCGGCGAGTGGAGCGGCGGCTTTGACTCGGAGCGCATCCGGCGTGAACTGACCCGCATCCTGCTCCTGAACGAACACCGCTCACGTTTCTCGATGGCCGGCCGCTGGGCCGCCCGGGTCGCCGCGAAGGTGATCGCCGCCGCGACCGGCCAGGGCCCCTATCTGGCGGCGGCCGTCGAGGCGACGCTGGAAGCCCTGTCGGAGGGGGTGAGTTCGCGCAAGGAGCAGCGCCCGTCGACGTGGTACCGGGCCTATCCGAACGCGGGCGGCAACGCCAAGCGGGGCCTGCTCCTGCTGTCGGGGAACTTCCGGGCGGGCGGCACCTCCCGCGAACACGCCGAACGCTGGCTGGTGCGCGCCCTGTTGGCCGACCTCGCCGAGGGCTACACCGGCATCGGCTCCCATCTGACGCGGCTCGGCCGCCCGGTCGTCCTCCTCGACAACGCGGGCGACGGCCCCGGACCGGGGCTGCTGGACGCGGTGCTGCGGGACCGGGCGGAGGGTTCCGCCGACCCGGCGGTGGTGGTCGCGGCCGTGCGCGGGACGGGGGTCCCGCAGGGGGCGGTACGGCGTGAACTGGCCGAGGTCGCCCGCCCTTTACCACCGCCGCAGGGGCCGTCGCAGGGCGCGCTGCTGGTCCCGCTGCCCCCGCTCTCACCGGACGACACGCTCCACATCGTCGGCGCGGTGTGCGACGACTTCGCCTACCCGCCCCAACTACCGCACGCCGTGCACCGCTTGACCGGCGGAAACCCGCTCGGGATCGTCCTGACGGCCACGGCCGCCCGCCAACACCCCGCGGAGTCCGAGGCGTTGGAGCGGCTGCTCGCCGAACGCGTCCAACTCGACGACCAGGAGGACCAGTACCCCGTGTACGGCGAACTCCTGCGCAGGCTGGTCCCGGCCGACCGGCTCGACGAGCTGACGGTCCTCGCGGCGGCCCACGACCACGACTCCGCCGCCGCCCTGGCCGCAGCTCAACTCCCTGACGACTTCGGCTCGTCCGGCGTCCGGACGCTGCGCATCCGGCTCACGGCGGAGGGGCTCGCGCAGGAGCCGGGGCACTTCGTGGGCGACCGGTTCGTCCGTACCCTCCTGCTGCTGCGGCTGCATCACCGCGCCAAGTGGCGTGACGTGCACGAGGAGTTGATCCGCCACTACACCGGCACGCACACCGGCACACACTCCGATACGCACGCCGCCTACCGCCTCCACCACGAACTCGCCCTCGGCGACACGGCCGGCGCGGTCGCCGAACTCCGGGACACCTTCCGCACGTCGCCGGTCCGAAAGTGGCTGGACACCCTGCGGTTCGTCGCCTCGGCGCCCTGTTTCGGCGCCGAGGACCGGGACCGGCGGGCGGCGGTCGCGCTGGGCCACCGGGACACGGCGGACCAACTCCCTTCGGGGAACACCGCGTTGCACCTTCGGGTGCGGCGGCTGCTGCACGCCGTCTGGCAGGTGAGCGATCCGCTGGCGCTGCCCGACCCACGGGTCTGCGACCGGCTCAGATTCGAACTGGAACAACTCTCCGACCTGCGCCCCGACGGGGGCGCGCTGCTCTTCGCGGTGTCCCGGGCCTGGCCCGCGGACGCGCTGGCCGGGCGGCCGCTGAGCCTCCCGAACGACGACGAGGGGGACGTCTGATGCCGAGATGGCTGCGTGAGGTGTGGGAGATACGGCTCTACCGGTACGTCACGATCCTGGTGTCGGCCGCGCTGGTGGCCGGGGTGGTGATCGGCACCCGGGTGCTGCTGAAGGAGGACCGCTCCTGCGCGCCGGGGATCGCCCGGCCCGCGGACAGCGACGAGTGCGTGGGGGTGACGGCGACGGCGTACGACTTCGGGAATCACGAACTCCGGGACGCCGTAGGGGCGATCGCACGGGAGAACGCACGGCTGAAGGAGGGGTCGTACGTCACCGTCGCGCTGATGCTGCCGTTCTCCGCGACGGCGCCGTCCACCCTGCGGGACGTCCAACACGAGTTGCAGGGTGCCTACTTGGCGCAGTGGCAGGCCAACCACGCGGCCAACGGGCAGACCCCGGCGATCCGGCTCGCGCTGGCCAACCCCGGTGCCACCAGCGGGCATTGGGAGCCGCTGGTGGACCGGCTCGCGGCGATGGCGGAGTCCGAGGACCGGCTGCGGGCCGTCACCGGGGTGGGGACGAGCACCGAGGCCAACAAGAAGGCCGTCGCCGAGCTGACCCGGCGGGGCATCCCCGTCATCGGCACGTCCATCACCGCCGACGACCTCGCCAACGGGCAGGGCGGGCGGGACCCGTTCCCCGGACTGGCCCGGGTCTCCCCGACCAACACCGACGAGGCCCGCGCACTCACCTCGTTCGCGAAGGTCGGGGCGGGCAAGGCGCTCCTCGTCTACGACAAGCCCGGTGACCCGTACACCAGGACCCTCCAGGCCTCGTTCGCCGCGCTGCTCAAGGGTTCGCCCTACGGAGCCCAGCCGTTCACGCCGCCCGCCGACCACAGTCTGGAGGGGACCACCGCGAACACCTTCCGGCAGATCACCGACATCGTCTGCGACACCCCGCCGGGCACCGACACGATCCTGTTCGCCGGGCGGCACATCCAACTCCGGCAGTTCATCAACGCGTTGGGAGGACGGGGGTGCCAGGAGCGCCGCTTCACGGTCCTCACCGGCGACGAAGGGTCCTACCTGGAGGGCGACAAGGGCCTCGACCGCACGGCCCTGTCCCGCAACCTCTCCGTCCGCTACTCGGCGCTGGCCCACCCCGACACGTGGACGTCGACTCCCCCGGGAACGCCGGGTGGTTCGGCCGCCGACATGAAGACCCTCACCGGCCTGATCGCCCGCGCGTCCCACGCACCCGACGGACCGATCGGCGAAGTCGCCCTCGACGACGGCCAGTTGATCATCGGGTACGACGCGATGACGCTGGCGGTCAAGGGCATCCGCGAGGCCACGCCCGAGGGCGGCACCCTCCCGCCCCTCTCCGACGTCGGCCTCCAATGGCCCCAGGTGAAAGGGTCGTTGCGGGTCAGCGGCGCCAGCGGCTGGATCTGCCTCGACGCCCACGGCAACCCGTACGACAAGGCCGTCCCGATCGTGGAACTCACCCCGACCGGCGGCAACCGCTTCGTGCGGGTCGCCTGGCCGGAGGGAAAGCCTCCGGCCAGGGAGTGTCTGCCGCCGTCGTGAGGGTCGGGAGCGAAGAAGCCCTCACACCCCGGCGTACGAGTGCTTCCCGCTCACGAAGATGTTGACGCCGTAGTAGTTGAACAGCCAGCACCCGAACGCCAGCAGCGCGAGGTACGCCGCCTTGCGCCCCTTCCACCCGGCGGTGGCACGCGCGTGCAGGTAACAGGCGTAGCCGACCCACGTGATGAAGGACCAGGTCTCCTTCGGGTCCCACCCCCAGTACCGGCCCCACGCGTCGCCCGCCCAGATCGCGCCCGCGATGATCGTGAACGTCCACAGCGGGAAGACGGCCGCGTTCACGCGGTAGGCGAACTTGTCGAGGGACGCGGACGCGGGCAGCCGGTCCAGCACCGAGTTCGCGAACCTGCCGGGCGTACCGCCGCCGGCCAGCTTGGTCTCGTACGCGTCCTTGAAGAGGTACAGGATCGTGGCGACCGCGCCCACGTAGAAGACGGCACCGCAGAAGATCGCCGTCGAGACGTGGATGTAGAGCCAGTACGAGTGCAGCGCCGGGACGAGCTGGTCGCTGGCCGTGTAGAGAACGGTCACCGCGAGACCGAGGTCCAGCAGCACCGTCGTGATCAGGAACAGCCCGAGCCAGCGGACGTTCTTCTTCAGCGCCAGCAGCGCCAGGTACACGCCGACCGCGACGGTCGAGAACGTGATGTTGAACTCGTACATGTTGCCCCACGGCGCCCGCTCCACCGAGGCCGCGCGGGTGGCGACGCCGCCCAGCTCGACGAGGAACGCGAGGATCGTGAGGGAGATCGCGACCCGGCCGTAGAGGTCACCCTGCTCGTCCCCGCCGTGCGCACCGGGCCCGTCCGGCACATCGCGCGCGCCGGAGGCGGACCGGACGACGACCTGCGGCCGTTCGAGGACGGCGGTCCCGCCGGCCTTGTTGACGGTCACGGCGGGCGCCTTCTTGGCGGCTGCGGCCGGGGTGAGCGCGGCGGCGGTGCGGCCGACCTTGCTGCGGCTGCCGAAGAGCCATTCGGCGATGTACGCGAAGAACGCCAGGGTGTAGACGGCCATCGCGGAGTAGATCAGCGTGTTGCTGATGCCGGCGAGGTGTTCGTTGGTGGCGGCGGCGAGAGTCACTTCTCAGACCCTTCGGATGGGACAGCTTGGGGGGTGTCGGCGTCGGGGGGTGTGAGGGAGCCGGAGTCAGGGGTGGAGTCGGGGGTGGAGTCGGGGTCGGTCTCGGGGGCGGAGCCTGCCTCGGAGGTAGTCCCTGGGAGGGACCCTGAGACGGACTCGGGGTCAGCCTCAGGGTCGTCCCCGTCGGCGTCGTCGGCGTCCGCCAACCCCGGCGCCCGCTCGTACAACCCGTCCGCGAGCACCCCCAGCTCCTCCGGCACCTTCGCGGACTCGCTGCGGCCGAGTCCGGCCATCTCGACGACCGTCACCCCGTCCGGACCGGTCACCGCGCGGATCCAGACGCGGCGGCGCTGGACGAAGAGGGACGCGGCGAGCCCGAAGATCGCGGCGACGGCCCCGGCCAGCGCCCAGCCACCGCCCGGATCCTGGACGACCTGGAAGTTCGCCCACTCCTTGGTGCCCTCGTAGGTGAGCGTCCCGGCGCCGTTCGGGAGCGTCATCGACTCGCCCGGCGTCAGGTTCTTGCGGAGCTGGGCGCCCTTGGCGTCCTTGAACTCCTTCAGGTGGGTCTTGTCGAGCTGGTACACGCTCCGCGGGATCCCGGCGTTGACGCCGAGGTCGCCGTGGTAGCCGACGACGTTCATGATCGGGTTGATCAACGCCGGGAACGTGGAGGCGAGTTCGTTGCCCTTGGTGTACGTCGGCAGGAAGAACAGCTGGAAACCGAGCTGCTCGTAGGCGCCCTTGGCGTTCGTGTAGCCGTCCATGACCTTGACGACACCGGAGGAGGTGACGTTGTTGTCCAGCGGCAGCAGCGGGACCGCGTCGCGGTAGACGACCTTGCCCCGGCCGTCGCGGACGCTGACGACCGGAGCGTATCCGTGAGCCGTCAGGTAGACCTTCGCGTCGCCGATCTCCAGCGGGTGGTTGACCTTGACGACGGTCGGCTTGTCCTTGCCGTACGCGCCCTCGCTGTACGTGACGGCGGCCTCGTACGTGCGCGGGGTGCCCCGGTTGGGGCCGGTCAGCTCGTAGGTCCCCGTGAACTTCTTGAGCCGGAAGCTGAACGGGACCAGGTCCTCGCCGGTGTCGAAGAGGTTGCCGGACTTGAAGTCGTCGTACTGCGGAAGGACGTTGGAGAAGCCGTCGCCCTCGACGATCAGCTTGTTGCCCTCGGACTTGAAGAGCTGGCCCCAGGCGAACGCGACGAGCAGGACGATCAGCGCGATGTGGAAGGCGAGGTTGCCGACCTCCCGGAAGTAGCCCTTCTCGGCGGAGACGGCGTCCCCGACGACGTGCGCCCGGAACCGGCGCTTCTTCAGCAGGGCGAGCGCGGTCTCCCGTACCTCTTCGGGGGTGCTCCCCGTACGCCACGAGGTGTACGCCGGAAGTCTGGTCAGCCTCTTGGGGGCACCCGGCGGACGGGAGCGGAGCTGGCCGACGAACTGCCAGGTGCGCGGGACGATGCAGCCGATCAGGGAGACGAACAGCAGGATGTAGATCGCCGAGAACCACACCGAGCTGTAGACGTGGAAGAGGCCGACCTTGTCGTAGACCGGCGCGAGCGTGGGGTGCGCCTTGCTGAAGTCGGCGACCTTCGTGGCGTCGCTGCCGGTCTGCGGGATCAGCGAGCCGGGGATCGCGGCGAGCGCCAGCAGCAGCAGGAGGAGCAGCGCGACCCGCATCGAGGTGAGCTGCCGCCAGAACCAGCGGGCCCAGCCGACGACGCCGAGCGCGGGGAGGCTGAGGGAGTCCTCGGGGGCGGTGGAGAGCTTGGTGCTCCGCCCGGCGCCGGGTTCCTCGGTGTCGTCCGGGACGACAGTGGCGTCCGCGTCCGGGGGGGTGCCGGCGTCCGCGTCGGTACTACGGGTCGTAGGGGTCGTCGGGGTGGTCTTGCTCATGGATCAGATCCCCACAGTGAAGCCGTTGGACCAGGACTGCATGTCCTGCACCATGCCGTCCCAGACGCCGGTCAGCAGCAGCAGGCCGGTCACGATCATCATCGTGCCGCCGGCCCGCATCACCCAGACGTAGTGCCGCTTGACCCAGGAGAAGGCCCCCAGCGCCTTGCGGAAGGCGACCGCCGCGAGCACGAACGGTACGCCCAGCCCGAGGCAGTAGGCGACGGTCAGGATCGCACCGCGCCCGGCGCTGGACTGCTGCGAGGAGAGGGCCAGCACGGAGGCGAGGGTCGGACCGATGCAGGGGGTCCAGCCGATGCCGAACAGGGCGCCCAGCAGGGGGGCACCGACCAGACCGGTGACCGGCCGCTTGTGCAGGCGGAACTCGCGCTGCGTCATCCACGGCATGAGGCCCATGAAGAACACGCCCATGAGGATCATGAGCGTGCCGAGGACCTTCGACAGGACCTCTTTGTTGGCCTGGAGGGTGTCGCCGAAGTACCCGAACAGGGCACCGCTGGAGACGAAGACGACCGTGAAGCCGAGGACGAACAGGGAGGCGCCGGCGACCATCCGACCCCTACGGGCCTCCGCGAGGTCGGTGCCGCTGATACCGGTGACGTACGAGAGGTACCCGGGTACCAGGGGTAGCACGCAGGGCGAGAAGAAGGAGATGAGTCCGCCGAGCAGTGCGATCGGGAGGGCCAGTATCAGGGCGCCGTTGAGGACGGTGCCGTTCAGCTCGCCCAACGCGATCGTGTTCACGCCTTCTCCGCGAGCACCGGGTCGATCATCTCCCGCAGCCGGTCCTCGCTCAGCGGTGACAGCGAGCGGGCGGCGATCTTGCCGTCACGGTCGACGACGATCGTCGAGGGGACCGTCTGGAGGTTCAGCGTCCCCTTCTTGAACCGCAGGAGGAGTTTCCCGGTGGGGTCGGAGAAGCTCGGGTAGGTGACGCCCATCTGCTTCTCGAAGGCGAGGGCGTTGTCGTTGTTGGTGTCCCGGGTGTTGATCCCGATGAACTGGACGCCCTTGCTCTTCAGGCTCTCGGACACCTTCTGGAACCCCGGCGCCTCGGCCCGGCAGGGCGAACACCAGGAGCCCCACACGTTCAGGACGACGATCTTGCCCTTGAACGACGTGATGTCGAGGTCCGGCCCTTCGACCGCCTTCCCCGACAAGTCCGGCGCCGGGTCCCGCTGCCCCGCCTTCACCCGGGCGATCCCGTCGGTCCCCATCACGAAGTGCGTGTCCCCGCCCCCGCCGGAGGTCCCGCCCGACGAGCAGGCGGACAGCACCAGCGCACCCGCCGCCGCACCGCCCGCCATCATCAGGACAGCCCGGCGCGACCGGGGCCGGTTCGCGGAGACGCTGGCCTCGGACACGCTGTTCGAACGCCGGGATGCACGGCTGTCGGCACTCATGTGAAAAGTTTCGCATGCCCGTTCTGAGGATCTTGCGCACCCCCCTCCCCACCGAAAAACCCCACTTCAGCCCGCGAATAGGCGTCCCGCGCAGAATTTCGCGATCCGGAGCAACCTTTCCGCGAGCGGTGACCACTAGGGGTCGTCCGGACAGGCGGTCCGGGCAGAGCAATGGCTGAAAGAGAGCACGACATGTCCCCTCGCCCCTCCACGTCGCCGGAGGAGTCGCCCGGCGGTGGCACCCACCGCGGTGGCTCCCGCCGTGGTCGCGCGTCGCTCCGCTCGGCCACCGCGGGACGGCCGCAGTCGCACCGTGGCCGCCGGCTGCACCAGCGCCGGAGTTTCTGGGCGGCCGTCACCCTGGCGGTCGTGGGCGGCTCCGCGGTCGTGGTCAGCACGGCCTCGGCGGACACCGTGGACACGGACACCTGGTACGTGCTGGTCAACCGGGGCAGCGGCAAGGTGCTGGACGCTCCCGCGTACGCCGCGAACGACGGTGCCGCGCTGACGCAGTGGAGCCGTAACGGCGGGGCCAACCAGCAGTGGAAGTTCATCGCCTCGGGTGACGGCAACTTCCGTATACAGAACCGGAGTTCCGGCAAGGTGCTGGACGACCAGAACTGGTCGAAGACCGAGGGTTCCGCGCTGGTGCAGTGGCGCGACCTGAACGGCGCCAACCAGCAGTTCCACATGGAGAAGTCGGCGGACGGCTACGTACGCCTGATCAACCGCTTCAGCGGCCTGGCCGTCGATGTCGCCGGCCTCTCCAAGGCCGACGGCGGTCGCATCGCCCAGTACCACGACTGGAACGGCGCCAACCAGCAGTGGAAGCTCGTCCCGGCCGGCAGCGCCGACGGCGCCACCCCCACGCAGGGCGGCACCGGCCCGGCGTCGCCCTCCCCGGCCCCCGCCGGCGGCAGCTCGGCGAAGCGCTTCATGGGCAGCGACAAGGTCCTCATCGGCGGCATGATGAACGACACCTCGGCCAACGCCGCCCCGTTCGACGTGCGTTACGCCTACGTGCACAGCCGGCCCGCGGCCTCCTCGGACTACTACACGGCGTCGCGCTGCAAGAAGGAGTGGTCGAGCTGGTGGGGCTGCTGGAGCGGCGAGACCACCGCGCCCGGCTTCTACGTGACCTGGAACGACGACCACGTGTCCAAGGCGACGTACCAGGGCAAGTCGCGTCCGCAGAAGATGTTCTGGACCTGGTACTCGCTGCGCGACCTCGGTGACGCGGCGGGCGAGGCGGACGGCCCCGGCGAGGTCAAGGCCATCAACAGGACCGACCTGCTCACCCGTTACATGAACGACTACCGCTTCTTCCTCCAGAAGATCGGCAGTTCGCAGGACATGCTCGACATCGAGCCCGACTTCTGGGGTTACGTCCGCTCGCTCGGCAACCCCCACCAGGTCGCCGCGCAGGTCAAGGCCTCGAACCCGACGGACTGCGGCTCGCAGGAGAACAGCGCCGCCGGCCTGGCCCAGTGCCTGATCACGATGGCCCACAAGTACGCGCCGAACGCGGGCGCCGGCTTCCACCTCACCTGCTGGGACTGGCAGAGCAACACGCAGAAGTGCGTCAAGGACTACGCGGACCTCGGCGCCAAGAACGCCGACTTCCTGGTCGCCGACGTCGTGGACCGCGACGCGGGCTGGTACGCGCAGCCGGCCAACGGCGGCCGTGACACCTTCTGGACCGACCAGAAGGCCGCCGACATGCTGGGCTGGTACAAGACGATGGCCGAGTCGGTCGGCAAGCCGGTCGTCCTGTGGCAGATCCCCCTCGGCAACAAGTCCCAGAACAACACCTTCGCCCACTACAAGGACGACAAGGTCGACTGGCTCCTCTCCCACATGAACCAGGTGGCCGACGCCCACATCTCCGCCCTCCTCTTCGGCCCCGGCCAGCAGGAACAGACCACGGTCGAGTCCGACGGCGGAAACCTGATCAACAAGACGATCACGTACCGCAATTCGGGCGGCACACCGCTCAAGTAGCGGTACACGTCCGATACTTCAAAGGGGCGGGGTCCCAAGACCCCGCCCCTTCACGTGCGCAACCCTGAGTCAGGGCCACACCAGGCAGTACGGCTGATGCCCCGCCTCATGCAACCGATGACTGAAGTCCTGCCACTCATGCAGCAGTTGATACACATTGAACGCATCCCGAGGCCCCCCACGATCCGGCACCGTCGACCAGATGAAGGCCGCGGCCCCGACCGCCTCCTCGCCTATGTCGCGGAGGGGGTCGACGACGGTCATGGGGAGTTTGACGACGGCGTAGTCGGGGTGGAGGACGACGAGTTCGAGGGGCGGGACCTTGTGGAGGGGGACGCCCTCGATGCCCGTGAGGACCATCGCGGCCATCGTCTCCGGCTTGATCTTCGTGAACATGCCGTTCATGCCGAGCTCGTCGCCGCCGAGTTCCTCGGGGCGCATCGAGATGGGGACGCGGGCCGCCGTCGCGCCGTCGGGGGCACCGAAATACTTGTACGTCACGCCCACCCGACCACCGTTCCCGCTCCCCGCCCGAAGGCGGTCGGTCCGGGGGCCGATCAGCCGGCCGACCGCCTCGGACTCGCCCTGTGCCTGAAATGTCTGCTGCGCTTCGTCTGTTTCCTCCGCGTCGCGCCGGTGCCTTCCCCGCCGGGCACGACGAGGACCCAGGTCATCGGTCCCCTCGCCCAGTCCGCCACCGCGATGCATATCTCCACCCGACTGCTTTTCTAGGACGCGCGGTACCGCCCGCGCAACCCGATCATCGTGTCAGTGACCTCCCCCACGGCCGCCCGCCGAAACGTGCGGTGAAACATCCTGTCCGCGGGATCTTCCCGGTCCCCGTTCAGTACGGCCCGTGTGAGCTGTATGTATCAGATCCCAGTTTCTCAGATCCCGACAGCTGCCCCACCTGGCTCCCGGCGCGCGCCTCACGCCCCCTCCACAAGCCCCGCACCCCGATACCCGTAGTACCCCTGACCTACCCTGAGAAGGCCCTACCCGTCACCAGCAAGCCGGAGAAGCCGCAGGCCATGAGCGAACAGCCTTACTCGTACGACGCCCCCGCCTCCCAGGCCCTGTTCGACCGCGCCGCGGCCGTCACCCCCGGCGGCGTGAACTCCCCGGTCCGCGCGTTCCGGGCGGTCGGCGGAACCCCCCGCTTCATGGTCTCCGGGACCGGCCCCTACCTCACGGACGCGGACGGCCGCGAGTACGTCGACCTGGTCTGCTCCTGGGGCCCGATGATCCTCGGCCACTCCCACCCGGAGGTCATCGCCGCCGTCCAGGACGCTGTTTCACGTGGAACATCCTTCGGCACCCCCGGCGAGGGAGAGGTCGCCCTCGCCGAGGAGATGGTCGCCCGGATCGCCCCGCTGGAGCAGGTCCGCCTGGTCTCCAGCGGCACCGAGGCGACGATGTCCGCGATCCGCCTCGCCCGCGGCTTCACCCGGCGCTCCAAGATCGTGAAGTTCGCCGGGTGTTACCACGGCCACGTCGACGCGCTGCTCGCCGCCGCCGGCTCCGGCCTCGCCACCTTCGCACTGCCCGACACCCCGGGTGTCACGGGCGCGCAGGCCGGCGACACGATCGTCCTCCCCTACAACGACCTCGACGCCGTCCGCGAGGCGTTCCGGCTGCACAACGGTGAGATCGCGTGTGTGATCACCGAGGCGTCGCCGGGCAACATGGGCGTCGTCCCGCCACTGCCGGGTTTCAACCAGGGCCTGAAGGACCTGTGCGCGGCCGGCGGCGCGCTGTACATCTCGGACGAGGTGATGACGGGGTTCCGGACGAGCCGCGCGGGCTGGTTCGGGATCGACGGCGTCGTCCCGGATCTCATGACGTTCGGGAAGGTGATGGGCGGTGGCTTCCCGGCCGCCGCGTTCGGCGGGCGGGCCGATGTGATGGCGCACCTCGCGCCGGCCGGGCCGGTCTACCAGGCGGGCACCCTCTCCGGGAACCCGGTCGCGACGGCCGCGGGCCTCGCCCAGCTGAAGCTGCTGGACGACGCCGCGTACGCGAAGCTCGGCGCCGTCTCCGAGCAGATCCAGGCGCTGGTCTCGCAGGCGCTGACCAAGGAAAGCGTCGCGCACACCGTGCAGAGCGCCTCCAACATGTTCTCCGTCTTCTTCACCGACCGTCCGGTGCGGACGTACGACGACGCGAAGGCGCAGGAGTCGTACCGTTTCACCGCGTTCTTCCACTCCCTTCTGGCGAACGGCGTCTACCTGCCGCCGTCGTCGTTCGAGTCGTGGTTCGTGTCCACGGCGCATGACGAGCGTGCCGTCCAGAAAATCGCCGACGCCCTCCCGGCGGCGGCCAGAGCAGCCGCGGAGGCCACGGCAGCATGAGCAGCAGCAATGAACTCACCGTCGTCCACCTGATGCGGCACGGCGAGGTGCACAACCCGGAGGGCATCCTGTACGGACGGCTGCCCGGGTACCACCTCTCCGAGCTGGGCCGGCAGATGGCCGACCGGGTCGCCGAGCACCTCTCCGTCAGGGATGTCACCTACGTGGTCGCCTCCCCGCTGGAGCGGGCGCAGGAGACGGCGACGCCGATCGCGAAGGCCCACGGGCTGGATCTCGCGACCGACTCGCGGCTGATCGAGGCGGGGAACTTCTTCCAGGGCAAGACGTTCGGGGTCGGCGACGGGGCACTGAAGAAGCCGGGGAACTGGCGGCACCTCGTCAACCCGTTCAAGCCGTCCTGGGGTGAGCCGTACGTCGATCAGGTCGTCCGGATGAAGGGGGCGCTGGACGCGGCCCGCGACCGGGCGCGGGGGCGGGAGGCCGTGCTGGTCAGCCACCAGCTGCCGATCTGGATCGTCCGCTCCTACGTCGAGCGGCGCCGGCTGTGGCACGACCCGCGCCGGCGGCAGTGCACGCTGGCCTCGCTGACGACCTTCACGTACCAGGGCGACCGGATCGTCTCCGTCGGGTACTCCGAACCCGCGATCGACCTCGTGCCGGCGCATCTGCGGGCCGGGGCGAAGCCGGTGAAGGGTAAGGACAAGGCGTTCGGGGCGTAAAGATCCCCCTGCGGCTCTTGTGATGTCGGCCGGAATCAGTTGCTTCTGTTACCAAAACCGGAACTCCTGAGGGAACCTCTTCGTTCCATACCTCCTCTGAATGGGTGAACCATCCAGAGAAACGTGACGAACGGAAGGTCCATGCGCACTGTCACCCGAAGGGGAGCAATCGGACTCGGGGCGGGCGCCGCAGCAGCGGCGGGGCTCTCCGCCTGCGGCACGTCCTCCGGAGGTTCCGGCTCCGGCGACGACAGCAGCCCGTCCGCGAGCGGCACCCCCAAGGGTGACAAGCCCAGCGCTCCGGCGAAGCCCATCGGGGACGGATCGACGGCGTTCACCGGCAAACAGCCGCACCAGCCGGACAAGCCGGTGCCGCTGGAGGCCGGCGAGGAGCCGCCGCAGTTCGTGATCTTCTCCTGGGACGGCGCGGGCGAGGTCGGCAACGGCCTCTTCCCGCGCTTCCTGGACCTCGCCAAGGAACACGGCGCGTCCATGACGTTCTTCCTCTCCGGGCTCTACCTGCTGCCCGAGAGCAAGAAGCGGCTGTACGAACCGCCGAACAACAAGCGCGGCGCCTCCGACATCGGCTACCTCACCGACGACCACGTCAAGGCGACCCTCACGAACGTCCGCCGCGCCTGGCTCGAAGGGCACGAGATCGGGACGCACTTCAACGGGCACTTCTGCGGCGAGACGCACGGCTCGGTGAAGTTCTGGACGCCCAAGCAGTGGCGCGACGAGATCGAGCAGGCGAAGAAGTTCGTCAAGGAGTGGCGGACGAACACGGGGTGGACGGACCTGCCGCCGCTCCCCTTCGACTACGACAAGGAACTCGTCGGCGCGCGTACGCCGTGCCTCCTCGGCCAGGACAACCTGCTGCCCACGGCCCGTGAGCTGGGCTGGCGCTACGACGCCTCCTCGCCGGGCGGGCGCCAGATGTGGCCGACGAAGCGGAAGGGGATATGGGACCTGCCGCTCCAGGCGATACCTTTCCCCGGCCGTAAGTTCGAGGTCCTCTCGATGGACTACAACATGATGGCCAACCAGTCCCTGAACTCCACGAAGGCCCCCGCGCACAACTACCCGGGCTGGCGCAAGCAGTCCGCCGGCGCCTACATCGCGGGCTTCGAGCGCGCCTACACCACCAACCGCGCGCCCTTTTTCATCGGCAACCACTTCGAGCACTGGAACGGCGGGATCTACATGGATTCCGTCGAAGAGGCGTTCAAGCACATCGCCGCGGAGAAGGAGAAGGGCGCGGACGTACGCATGGTCTCCTTCCGGCAGTTCGTTGACTGGCTCGACGTCCAGAAGCCCGAGGTCCTGGAGAAGCTCCGCAAGCTGGAGGTCGGGCAGAAGCCGGCGGGCGGGTGGAAGGCCTACATGACGGCGACGGGCGGCACTGCGGGTACTACGGGCACTACGGGCACGCCGTCGAGCGAGGCCAAGATCGGCACCTCGGCAGCCGGCTGACCCCCTGGGGCCGACCCTGAGTCCGACCGGGGTCGGCCCTGACGTCAAAGCTGCTCGGACCGAGCTGCTCGCCCTAGGGGATCACGGCGGCCACCCCGAACGCGTATCCGCTCATCCCCACCCGCTCGTACGCCGCCACCGCCGCCGGATTGTCCGCGTCGACCATCAGCGCCGCGCACCCGTACCGCCGTACGAGGAAGTCGACGACGTACGCCGAGACGGCCGCCCCCTGCCCCCGCCCCCGGGCGTCGGGGCGGGTGACGACCCCGGCGAGGAACCCGCACCCCTCGGCGGACCAGGCGTCGGCGGCGACGGCCGACACCCGGTCCCCGTCCCGCACTCCGGCCCACCGCCCCACTCCGGCCCGTCCGGGCTGGGCGTGCGAGGAGGGGAACCACTCCCGGAACAGGTCTCCTGCGGCCCGCTCCCCCGCCGCGTCGAGCCACTCGACCCCGTCGGGAGCCCCGGGTGCCACGGAGGTCTCCATCCACAGGAACTCCGGCCCGCCCGGGGAGAGTTGCGGCACCCCCCGCACCAGCCGCCGCACCAACTCCGCCTCCCCGAACGGCCGATACGTCGGCCCGAACTCCGCGAGCAGCCGCCCGACGAGCACGACGGCGTCGTCCGCGTCCCCCTCCACGGCGATCCGGTCCCGCCCGGACAGCCCGGCGGCGACCACGGCGGAGGCGCCTTCGAAGCGGTGGACGGTGCCCAACTCCCCGGCGGCCCACCGCAGATGCTCAGCCACCCCCGACAGTGAACCCGATCACGGACCCACCCCCGGCCCGCCGGTGCGCGTACGGCGTCCCCCCGTGCGACAGCGCGACCTCGCGGACGATCGACAGCCCGAGCCCGGACCCGGGCAGTGAACGGGCGTCCGCGGCGCGGTAGAAGCGGTCGAAGACGCGGGTGAGGTCGCCCTCGGAGATACCGGGCCCCCGGTCGAGCACCTCGACCCGGACGGTCCCCGGCCGCGCGGGCCCGGTGACGCTGATCTCGATCGGCCCCTTCCCGTCCCGGTCGAACTTGGCGGCGTTCTCAACGAGGTTGGAGACGGCCCGCTGCAACGACCCGGGCCGCCCGTCGGTCGTCGTGTCCCCACTGACGCGGACGACGATGTCGCGCCCGCTGCGCCGCCGGACGACCCCGGCGACCTCCTCCGCGATGTCCGCGAGGTCGACCCGCTGCGGCGGCTCGGCGTCGGACTGCCCGGCGGCGAGGTCGACGAGTTCGTTGACGAGGTCGGTCAGCTCACGCGCCTCCTGCCCGAGGTCGGCGACCAGCTCTTCCCTTGTGGAGAGCGGGAGTTCGTCTATCCGGCGCAGCAGGGAGATGTTGGTGCGCAGCGAGGTGAGCGGCGTCCGCAGCTCGTGCCCGGCGTCCTGGACGAGCCGCCGCTGATCCTCCTCGGACTGCGCGAGCCGCCCCAGCATCCGGTCGAAGGCCCGCCCGAGCCGCCCGACCTCGTCGTACCCGGTGACGGGAACCTGGATGCCCAGACGGCGAGTTCGGGCGACGTCCTCGGCGGCCATGGTCAGTACGACGAGCCGCCGGGTGATCCGCCGGGCCAGCCACCAGCCGAAGAGCCCGGCGGCGGTGACGACAAGTGCCATGAGCGCGAAGGTGCGTTGCTGGAGGTTGCGCAGCAAGTCCTCGGTGCCGCTGAACTCCTGGGCGACCTGGACGGCGCCCCAGCCCCGCCCGAGGGAGACGGTGGCGACGCGGTAGACGTCGTCGCCGACGTCGACGTCCTTGTGTTCGACGAGCGACCCGGAGGCGGTCTCGGCGGCGATCTTCCGGTCCGCCTCGGCGACGGGCAGCTTCGGCTGGCCGGGGTCGAGGATCTCCCCGCCGGGGCCGAGGACCTGCACGTTGGTGCGGGCGGGCCGCACGAGGTCGTGCCCCGGCGCGGACGACGAGAAGTCCTCGGGCCGCATCTTCTGCTGCCGCACCTCGTCCCGCAGGGCCTGCACGACCTCGCTGAAGACGGTCTGCTGGTCGACGCGCACCAGGCGGGCGGCGGCGTTGTACGACAGGATGCCGACGAGCATGGTGACGGCGGCGGTGACGGCCGCGAAGGACAGCGCGAACGTCGTCCCGAGCGCGGCGAGTCCCGGGCGGCGGCGCGCGAGCAGCCGCCGCAGCCGGCTCACTCAGTCCTCCCTGAGGACGTATCCCACACCTCTGACGGTGTGAATCAGCTGAGGTGCGCCGGGCTCGTCGAGTTTCCGCCGCAGATATCCCACATAGACGGCGAGATTCTTCGAACCGGGGCCGAAGTCGTATCCCCAGATGCGGTCGTAAATGGTGGAGTGGTCGAGAACGATCCCCGAATTGCGGACGAGGAGTTCGAGCAGCTCGAATTCGGTGCGGGTCAGCTCCAGTTCACGCGCGCCGCGCCAGGCCCGCCGCGCCTGGGGGTCCATGCGCAGGCCGGCGGCCTCGATGTGCCGGTCGGACACGGGCGGCTCCTTGGGAGCGGGCGCGCTGGCCGGGGCGGCGGGGGTGCCGGTGCCGCTGCGCCGCATCAGCGCCCGCAGCCGCGCGAACACCTCCTCAACGTCGAAGGGCTTGACGACGTAGTCGTCCGCACCGGCGTCCAGGCCGGCGATCCGGTCGGCGGTCTCGACGAGCGCGGTCAGCATGAGGATCGGGGTGCGGTCACCCTCGGCCCGTAGTACCCGGCATACCTGGAGCCCGTCGATGCCGGGCATCATCACGTCGAGGACGAGCACGTCCGGCGGTGACTTGTGCGCGTGCGCCAGCGCTTCCACACCGTCCGCCACCGCCGTGACCTGGTACCCCTCCAGCGTCAGCGCCCGCTCCAGGGCATGGCGGATGGCTCGGTCGTCTTCGGCAAGCAATACGGTCTGAGGCACTGCTCCAGTCTGCCAAGCCGAATGGCTCCAGGGCCGTGACGACCACCATTACGATCACCCTTTTTACCTGCCTCTCACCGTGATGGAGGCAACCGGGAAGCAAGCGGGAGACGGGCAGGAGAAAGCCCCCGGTACCCAGGTATCAAGTCCTCAGGTACCAGGGGCTTCCCCCGTCAGGGTCACTCCCCAGGGGATTTCCCCCAGGGGTCACTCCCCCGCGCCCCCGCCCAGCGCGGCCAGCCGCTGTTCGAACGGCACGGTGATCTCGAACTCGTCCCGGGCCTGCGGCACCCGCGCCACGGACAGGCCGCGCATCAGCGTCCCCAGCTCCCCGGCCGCCCGCTCGATCCGCTCCGGCAGCCCCTGCGCACCCCAGTCCTCGGAGGCGGCGTAGACCCCGGTGGGGACGACGACGGCGCGGAGGTAGGTGAAGAGGGGCCGCAGCGCGTGGTCGAGGACGAGGGAGTGCCGGGCCGTCCCGCCGGTCGCGGCGACCAGCACCGGCTTCCCGGCCAGCGAGTCCTTGTCGAGCAGGTCGAAGAACGACTTGAAGAGCCCGCTGTAGGACGCGGAGAAGACGGGGGTGACGACGATCAGCCCGTCGGCGCCGACGACCGCGTCGAAAGCGGCCCGCAGTCCGGCACCGGGAAATCCGCTCACGAAATTCTGCGCGATCTCGACGGCGAGTTCCCGCAGCTCGACGAATTCCACCTCGAGGCCGGAGACCTGCTGCCCGACGGCGGCGGAGAGCCGCTCCCCGAGCAGCCGCGTGGACGACGGGACACTCAGCCCGGCGGAAACGACGACGAGCTTCACGACGTGACCTCCTCGGAATTGCCCTCGGTGTTCTTCTTGGCCAGCAGGGAGTCGTGCGTGGGCGCCTCCGGCACATTCGTCCCGCGTCCCACGGCGAATTCCTTCCGCAGCACCGGAACGACCTCTTCGCCCAGCATGTCGAGCTGTTCGAGGACGGTCTTCAGCGGCAGCCCGGCGTGGTCGACGAGGAACAGCTGACGCTGGTAATCCCCGGCGTACTCACGGAACTTGAGCGTCTTCTCGATGACCTGCTCCGGCGTCCCCACGGTCAGCGGGGTCTGCGCGGAGAAGTCCTCCAGCGAGGGCCCGTGCCCGTAGACCGGCGCGACGTCGAAATACGGCCGGAATTCCCGGACCGCGTCCTGCGAGTTCTTCCGCATGAAGATGTGCCCGCCGAGTCCGACGATCGCCTGCTCCGCCGTCCCGTGCCCGTAGTGGGCGTACCGCGCGCGGTACAGGTCGATCATGCGCTTGGTGTGGTCGGACGGCCAGAAGATGTTGTTGTGGAAGAACCCGTCCCCGTAATACGCGGCCTGCTCCGCGATTTCCGGCGACCGGATGGAACCGTGCCAGACGAACGGCGGGACGTCGTCCAGCGGCCGGGGGGTCGAGGTGAATCCCTGGAGCGCCGTCCGGAATTTCCCTTCCCAGTTCACGACGTCCTCGCGCCACAGGCGGCGCAGCAGGGCGTAGTTCTCGATCGCCAGGTTGATGCCTTCGCGGATGTCCTGCCCGAACCACGGGTAGACCGGCCCGGTGTTCCCGCGGCCCATCATGAGGTCGACGCGGCCGTCGGCCAGGTGCTGGAGCATCGCGAAGTCCTCGGCGATCTTCACCGGGTCGTTCGTCGTGATCAGCGTGGTGGAGGTGGAGAGGATCAGCTTCTCGGTCTGCGCGGCGACGTAGCCGAGCATCGTGGTGGGCGACGACGGCACGAACGGCGGGTTGTGGTGCTCGCCGGTCGCGAAGACGTCGAGCCCGACCTCCTCGGCCTTGAGCGCGATGGCGACCATCGCCTTGATCCGCTCACGCTCGGTCGGCGTCCGACCGGTCGTGGGGTCCGGCGTGACGTCGCCGACGGTGAAGATCCCGAACTGCATGCCCGCTCACCCTCCAAGTTGTTGACCGTTAAACTATACCGCCGGAACGCATCCCTCTCCAGCGGTATTCCCCGGCCATCCGATCACCCCGCGGGGGCAGGTCCCGTCCGGCGCCACGCGCCTCCGGGCCGAGGCCTCGGGGGACGGCGTCAGAAGTAGTACGCGTCCCCCGTCTCCAGCACCAGCACCCGCTGCCGGTCGTTCCCCCGGTTCCGGTCGACCGTCCCCCCGCTCCACGCCGTCTCCACCTCCAGTACGGCCTCCTCCGGCCGCCCCCTGAGCCGTACCCCCACCTCGATCCGCTCCCCCGACGAGTCCGCCGCGAGCGCACCCGTCCGGCACACCACCTCCGCGGTCCCCACCCGCACGCACCCCTCGGGCAGCCGCTGCACCCCGGTCGCGAGCGGTACGGACCACCGCAGCCGCACGGCCGAGTCCGGGACCCCCGAGGGCCCGTGGTTGCGCGGCACGACCCGCACCTCCATCCGCCCGCCCTCCATCACGGCGACCCCGTGATACGAGAGGTCGGCCTCAGGTACTACCCCCTGAGAGCCGGCCACGGCACCCCCGCCCCCGAACACCAAACCCGCCACCGCGACCACCCCAACCACCAGAAACCTGCCCATACCATCACTCCTCGGCGCACGAAAGGTCATACGCCATACATCCCCCACCCACTCCACCCCAGGCACCGCCCAACAGGTGAAGCCCACCCCCGTCCGCACCCGCCCCCGGCCTACCCTGGAACCCCCCGTAGCCGTACCTCAGGAGCACAAATGCCCTCCCCCGCGTCCCGCATCGCAGTCGTCACCGGCGCGAGCAGCGGCATCGGCGCCGCCACGGCCCGCAAGCTGGCTCAGGCGGGCTACCGAGTAGTCCTCACGGCCCGCAGGGAGGACCGCATAGAGGCCCTGGCGAAGGAGATCACCGAGGCGGGCGGCTCGGCCACGGCGTACGCCCTGGACGTCACGGACCGCGCGGCGGTGGACGAGTTCGCCACGGCGTTCGAGACGATCGGCGTCCTCGTCAACAACGCGGGCGGCGCCCTCGGTGGCGACCCGGTCGCCACCGGCAAGCCGTCCGACTGGCGCACGATGTACGAGACGAACGTCATCGGCACCCTCAACCTGACCCAGGCGCTCCTGCCCAAGCTGGAGGCGAGCGGCGACGGCACGGTCGTGGTCGTCTCCTCGACGGCCGGCCACGGCACCTACGAGGGCGGCGCCGGATACGTGGCCGCCAAGCACGGCGCCCACGTCCTCGCGGAGACCCTCCGCCTGGAGATCGTCGGCAAGCCGGTCCGTGTCATCGAGATCGCCCCCGGCATGGTCAAGACCGACGAGTTCGCCCTGACCCGCTTCGGCGGCGACGAGGCGCGGGCGGCGAAGGTGTACGAGGGCGTGGCCGAACCCCTCACCGCGGACGACGTCGCCGACACGATCACCTGGACGGTCACCCGCCCCAGCCACGTCAACGTCGACCTCCTGGTCCTGCGCCCCCGCGCCCAGGCGTCCAACACGAAGGTCCACCGGGAGCTGTGATGGCGGACCAGCCGACGGACGCGACACCCCCGGAACCGGTCCAGGACCCCGCTCCGGAACCCGCGTCCGAACCCGACATCACCCCCGAGCGCGCCGCCGAACTCCGCCGCATGGCCCGGGAGACCAAGAACGAACGCCAGGTCTGGATCTACCTCGCCTACTTCTTCTTCGTCATCCACATCATCGCGTTCATCGGGATCTACGCGGTACGCCACGCGAAGTAACGCGGAAGGGGTACGACGCACCGGGCGCCGCACCCCTTCACACCGCCCCCCCTAGGGGCGCCCCCGTAATACCTTCACCCCTTCACGCACACCACCTGCTTGAGCTTCGCCACGACCTCCACCAGATCCCGCTGCTGGTCGATGACCTGCTCGATCGGCTTGTAGGCGCCCGGGATCTCGTCCACGACCCCGGAGTCCTTACGGCACTCCACCCCCCGCGTCTGCTCCTCCAGATCGCTGACGGAGAACCTCCGCTTGGCGGCGTTGCGGCTCATCCGCCGCCCGGCGCCGTGGGACGCGGAGTTGAAGGCGAGCGGGTTCCCGAGGCCCTTCACGATGTAGGACCCGGTCCCCATGGACCCGGGGATGATCCCGTAGTCCCCGGACCCCGCCCGGATCGCACCCTTACGGGTCACCAGGAGGTCCATCCCGTCGTACCGCTCCTCCGCCACGTAGTTGTGGTGGCAGGAGATCTCCGGCTCGAAGACCGGCCGCGCCTTCTTGAACTCCTTGCGGACGACGTCCTTGAGCAGCGCCATCATCAGGGTGCGGTTGTACTTCGCGTACTCCTGCGCCCAGAACAGGTCGCCTCGGTAGGCCGCCATCTGCGGGGTGTCGGAGACGAAGACCGCGAGGTCGCGGTCGACGAGCCCCTGGTTGTGCGGGAGCTTCTGCGCGATCCCGATGTGGTGCTCGGCGAGCTCCTTGCCGATGTTGCGCGATCCGGAGTGCAGCATGAGCCACACCGCGCCGGTCGTGTCCACGCAGATCTCGACGAAGTGGTTCCCGCCCCCCAGCGTCCCCATCTGCTTGACGGCGCGCTCCTGGCGGAACTTCACCGCGTCCGCGACCCCGTCGAACCGCCCCCAGAAGTCGTCCCACCCGGAGGTGGCCAGCCCGTGGAAGCCGCCGGGGTCGACGGGGTCGTCGTGCATCCCCCGCCCGACCGGGATCGCCGCCTCCACCTCGGACCGCAGCCGGGACAGGTCCCCCGGCAGGTCGTTCTCGGTGAGCGACGTCTTCACGGCCGACATCCCGCACCCGATGTCCACCCCGACGGCGGCGGGGCACACGGCCCCCTGCATCGCGATGACGGACCCGACGGTCGCACCCTTCCCGTAGTGGACGTCGGGCATGACGGCCAGGCCCTTGATCCACGGCAGGGTCGCGACGTTGCGCAGCTGCTGGAGCGCGACCTCCTCCACCCCCGCGGGGTCGGTCCACATCCGGATGGGCACCTTCGCGCCCGGCATCTCCACGTACGACATGACTTCCCTCATTCCCCCATGAACATAAAAACCGTGAACGCGACAAACAGCGCAAAGGACCGGATACGCAATACCGGCATCAGGCCGACGAAACGGATGCCGGACCGGCATCGGCGGTGTCGCGTGCGATACACATTGTCGTCAGGTGTCACCCTCGCCCGGCAAGCGAAATTCCCGGCGAGGGACACTGGTACCCCCCACACCGGAACCCTCACAGGGATCACCCCTAGCCCTTAAGGAGCCCTCGTGCAGCGCAAGGCGTACGTCCCCGGCGCGGCAGCCCTCCTCGCGGTGCTGCTGGCCGGCTGCACGACCGGCTCGGACGGCGGCGGTTCGACGGACAACTCGAACCCGGGCGACGGCGGCACGACGAGCACGACGGCGCAGCCGGGCCGGTACGCGACGCTCCCCGAGGCGTGCGGCGCGGTGAGCCGAGGCACGCTGGACGCGCTCCTGCCGGGCATCAAGCAGCTCATGGACCCGACGCAGCAGCAGAAGGCGTACGCGGGCACCCCCGCCCTGACGTACGACACGGACCGCCGCGTCGGCTGCCGCTGGAAGGTCGAGTCGACCGCCGCGACGGACCACCTCTCCGTCGACTTCGAGCGCGTCGTCTCCTACACCAACACGGTCAGCGACGACTCCCAGGCGCAGACCCTGTTCGCGCGGAAGCAGGACGCGGCCGACCTCCCGGTCCGCACGTCCCCGACCCCGAGCACCCCTACCCCTAGTACCCCGAGCGCCTCCCCCGCCCTCAGCGGCCCTCCGGCCACCCCCTCCGCCGGTGCGACCCCTAGTACCTCGGTATCCCCCTCCCTCTCCCCCACCACCCCCACCGAGGAGATCCAGCCCCGCACCCTCGACGACCTCGGCGACGAGGCGTTCATCGACGACGCCCTCACCAGCTCCGGTTCGACGGCCAAGCAGCGCACGGTGACTGTGGCGTTCCGCACGTCCAACGTGATCGTGACCGTCCAGTACGAGGAGCAGCCGGCCACCCTCGGCACGGTCCCGGACAGCAAGGAAATGCAGGACAAGGCCCGGAAACTCGCGGCTCAACTGGCCGACAGGCTCGGCTGACCGCCCGCTCCGGCGCCCTTCGTCGGCCCGCTCGCGAAGCAGGCGAAGCAGAGCCGCACAGCTTCTTCACCGCGTACGGTGGCCCCTCGGACCCGATCCGACCCGCAGGAACCACGAGCGTCATGAGTGAAGGAACCATGCAGCGACGAGCCCAGCGAGACGACCAGAGCCGGACGAAGCGTGCCCGGAGCCTGAACCGCGCCCTGGTGGCGGCGGCACTCCCCGTGATGCTGTTCGCGGCGGCCTGTTCCTCGGACTCGGGCGACGGCGGTGGCGACAAGGCGGCGAACCAGGGCACCCAGCAGTCCACGGGCGGTACGGCGACGTCCCCCACCGGCGACGCCTCGCCCTCCCCCACCCTCCGGGCGGCCGTCTACAGCGCCCTCCCTGACGCCTGCAAGGTCCTGTCGGACGACACCCTCGACGACACCGTCCCGAAGGCCAAGTCCGGCAAGAAGTCGGCGTCGGGCGAGGCGGACATCCGCTCGGCCTGCACCTGGGACAGCCTCAGCGACAACGGCGTGAAGGGCTCGCAGTACCGCTGGCTCAGCGTCTCCCTGCTGCGCTTCGACTCCAACTCCGTGGCCGGGGACGCCGACAAGCAGGCGCAGGAGTACTACACCCGCCAACTGAACGACGCGAAGTCGGTGCAGGGCGCGACGAACGTCAAGTCGACGGCCGCCGCCGGGATCGGTGACGCCGCGACGGCGATCAGCTACGACCAGAAGAAGAAGGAAGGCGCTTTCAAGCAGCAGACGGTGGTGGCCCGCGCGGAGAACATCGTCATCACCGTCGACTACAACGGCGCCGGTTTCGCCGGGGACGACGCCCCGGACGCCGCGGATCTCATGAAGCTCGCGCAACAGGCCGCGAAGGAGACGGTCGCGTCCGTGAAGAAGGCCAACAGCGGTCCCACACAGCCGAGTTCACCGGCGGCGACCCCTTCGGCGACCGGCTCGACAGCGCCGTCCGCCACCCCTTCCTCGGCCAAGAGCTGACGGTCCGACACCACGTTCGCCGCACACATGTGCCACCCTGTTGCGCGCAACGACAGGAAAGCGAAGGGGAGTACGGGTGGCCGCGCCAATCCAGTCGACCCGGGCACACCGCGCTCTCATCGGCGTGGTGAGCCGGCGATACGCGGGCCGGCTCACCGCCCCTCCCCGCATGACGGTCACGGTGTGTAACCGCCTTCCGCACTGGCTCACACCCTCCCGCACGTGTGTGCCAGGGTGTCGCTCGCAACAGACCGAACAGGGAGGGGTCCCCGAGTGGCCGCGCCTCTGAAGCTCACTCGCATGCACCGCGTTCTCATCGGCGTGGTCGTGGCCGGCGCGGTGGTCATCGCCGGCATCGGCTTCGCCGGTTCTTACGCGGCCGTCCGAGAGTTGGCCGTCAAAAAGGGATTCGGGAACTTCTCCTACTTCCTCCCGATCGGCATCGACGCGGGTATCTGTGTCCTGCTGGCACTGGACCTGCTCCTGACGTGGATCCGGATGCCCTTCCCCCTGCTCCGGCAGACGGCCTGGGTCCTGACGGCCGCCACGATCGCCTTCAACGCCGCAGCGGCGGAAGACCTGTTGGGCATGGGGATGCACGCCGTCATCCCCATCCTGTTCGTCGTCACCATCGAGGCGGCACGGCACGCGGTCGGCCGGATCGCCGACATCACGGCGGACCGGCACATGGAGGGCGTGCGCATCACGCGCTGGCTGCTCTCGCCGATACCGACGTTCCTGCTGTGGCGCCGGATGAAACTGTGGGAGCTGCGCTCCTACGACCAGGTCATCAAGCTGGAGCAGGACCGCCTCGTCTACCAGGCCCGCCTCCAGTCCCGCTACGGCCGCGCCTGGCGCCGCAAGGCCCCCGTCGAGTCGGTCATGCCGCTGCGCCTGGCCCGCTACGGCATCCCCCTCTCGGAGACGGCCCCGGCGGGCCTCGCGGCGGCCGGCATCGACCCGGTGCTGATCCCACCGCCGCCGGTGCTCCCCCAGCCCCAGCAACAGGAACTGCCTCCGGCCCCGGCCCCGGTGGAGCAGAAGCAGCCCGAACTCCCCGCGCAGCGACAGCCGTTGCTCCAGAAGCAGGAGCAACTCCCGCAGCCCCAGCAGGAACCCGAGCCGGAGCCCGAGCCGGGCCCCGAGGAAAGCCCCTGGTTCCACCAGAAGGCGCCCGCCGAGACCCAGTACCAGGGCGGCTACGACCCCAACTACAACCCCGAAGCGGCGTACGCCGATTGGTACGCCCAGGAGGTCCAGGCCGAGCAGTACGCGGCCCAGTTCCAGCAGGAACCCCCCGTCGAGGAACCCTCCCCGGAGGAGACCGGCACCTTCCCCATCCCCTCAGGCCCCGGCCGCACAAGGGAGTTGGGCGAGGGCGGCGGCACCGAGCCCGACGAGGAGGCGTACTACACCGTCTTCAAGAAGTCGATAAACGGCAGCTACCCCACCCCCCGCGAGTTCAGCGAGAACGCCGAGGCCGAGTTCACGCTCCCCCTCTCCGTCGAGGACGCCAAGCGCATGGTGAACCGCTTCACCAACCGCTACAACGCGGAACTCGAAGAGGACCACATCGCGTAAGCCGCGCACACGCAGCCGCACACGCAGAAGGGGCCCCACGAGAGGGCCCCTTTCGCACAGCGCAACCGCTTACCCGGCGTTACTCCCCGAGCAGGCTCCGCACCCGCTCCTGCCCCACCGCCAGCAGCAGCGTGGGCAGCCGCGGACCCGTGTCCCGCCCGACCAGCAGCTCGTACAGCAGCGCGAAGAACGTCCGCTGGGCCGTCTTGATCTCGGCCGGCAGCTCCTTCGGCGTCGCGTCGGCGGGGAACCCGGCCTGGACCTTGGGCACGCCGTAGACGAGGTCGGAGAGCCCGTCGAGGGACCAGTGGGAGGCGAGGCCCTCAAGCAGCAGCCGCACGCTGTCCCGGGACGCGTCGTCCAGGGACTTCAGCAGGTCGACATCGGGCTCGGAGCGCACGATCGTCCGCTGGTCGGCGGAGACGTGCGTGTTGATCCACGCCTCCGCCTTGTCGTACCGGGGACGTACGTCGTCGAGTGCTACCAGCGGATGGGCCGGGTCCAGTTCGGAGAGGATCCGCAGCGCCTGGTCCTGGTGCCCGGCGGTGATGTCCGCGACGGACGCGAGCGTCCGGTACGGCAACGGCCGTGCGGTGGACGGCAGTTCACCGGCAGCGGTACCGACGGCACGCGTGTACGCGGCGACGTCCCCCGGCAGCGCGGAACCGTCGGCGACCTTCGCCGCCAGCTTGTCCCACTCGTCGTACAGCCGCTGGATCTCCTGGTCGAACGCGATCTTGAACGACTGGTTCGGCCGCCGCCGCGCGTACAGCCAGCGCAGCAGCTGCGGCTCCATGATCCGGAGCGCGTCGCCGGGCGTCGGCACCCCGCCCTTGGACGACGACATCTTCGCCATCCCTGAGATCCCGACGAACGCGTACATCGGCCCGATCGGCTGCTGCCCGCCGAAGATCCCGACGATCTGCCCGCCGACCTGGAACGACGACCCCGGCGACGAGTGGTCCACGCCCGACGGCTCGAACACGACGCCCTCGTACGCCCACCGCATCGGCCAGTCGACCTTCCAGACCAGCTTGCCCCGGTTGAACTCGTTCAGCCGGACGGTCTCGGAGAACCCGCACGCCGTGCAGGTGTACGTCAGCTCGGTGCTGTCGTCGTCGTAAGCGGTTACCGTCGTCAGGTCCTTCTCGCAGTTGCCGCAGTACGGCTTGTACGGGAAGTACCCGACGCCTCCGGCACCGGCGGACCCGTCGTCCTCACCGGCCGCGCCCGACCCCTCGGCGGCCTCCAACTCGGCCTCGTCCAGGGGCTTCTGGGAGACCTTCGCGGGGGCCTTCTTGGTCCGGTACTGGTCGAGGACCGCGTCGATGTCGGCGCGGTGCCGGACGGCGTGCAGCACCTGCTCGCGGTAGACGCCGGAGGTGTACTGCGCCGTCTGGCTGATCCCGTCGAACTCCACACCCAGCTCGCCGAGCGCGGTGACCATCGCGGCCTTGAAGTGCTCCGACCAGTTCGGGTACGACGACCCCGCCGGCGCCGGGACCGAGGTCAGCGGCTTGCCGATGTGCTCGGCCCACGTCTCGTCGACGCCGGCGATGCCCGCGGGGACCTTGCGGTAGCGGTCGTAGTCGTCCCAGGAGATGAGGTGGCGGACCTCGTGGCCCCGGCGGCGGATCTCGTCCGCGACCAGGTGCGGGGTCATGACCTCGCGGAGGTTGCCCAGGTGGATCGGCCCGGAGGGGGAGAGCCCGGACGCGACCACTACGGGTTTACCCGGGGCGCGGCGCTCGGACTCCTCGATGACCTCGTCCGCGAAACGGGAGACCCAGTCGGTGGTCTCGGTGCTCTGAGCCACGATCGGCACGTCCTCTGTGTTCTGGGATTCCTCTGGGAATCGACTACCAGCCGGTACGGTCGCACGGCTGACCGCCCCATTCTCCCAGGAGGCGCCCCCACCACGAAAACGGGTATCGGCGCCCCCGTAGTACTTCTGGGGGACGCCGATGTAGATGCGGATACGTCAGCCGGAGTTCACCGGCTACTGGTCAAAGCTCGCGTCAAAGCTCACCGGGATGTACTGGTCGTACGACCGGTCGGCGGTGGCGGTGAAGTCGGCCCGCGTCACGATCGCGCACCGCACCCCGCCGACCCCGCAGGTGACCCCGTCGGCGATCTGCGGCTTGATCTTCAGGTCCGTGCGGAAGGACCCGCCCTCCTGGTAGGGGATCGTCACCCCCGTAGTACCCGTACCCGTGTCGGTGATCCGCCGAGCCGACCCGTCGGTCGCCCCACGCCCGCCGAGACAGGACGAGGGCAGCACGGTGTACGTCTCAGGGTGCCCGACCACCACACCCTCGGGTACGACGCAGAAGGCCAGGAAGATGCCCTGCGCCCGGTTGTACCCGGACCCGACGACGTCGACGGTCCCGCCCGCAGCGGGCAGCACGGTGCCGAACGCGCCGAGCCTCAGGTCGTACGTCCGACCGTCGGCGCCGGTGGTGACGCGGTGCGCGGCGCCGAAAGAGGGCGTGTAGGAGGGGGTGTAGGAGGTGTACGGACTCGCCGTGGAGGGGGACGCGGTGACGAGCGCGAGCGTGGCCGCGGCCACCGCCACCAGCGCGGCCCTGATCCTCTTCGTGGGGGGCTTCATGGTCAACATGACAGTCCGCGACTGATCAGTAGGCAATGGCGCCTGAATCCGTACACCAGACCCACACATCAGCCTGGTGAGCAGTCCGGTCAGCGGTCCGGTCAGCTGAAGTTGACCTTGATGTACTGGTCGTAGCTGCGGTCCGAGGCGACCGTCGACTTCGTCACGATCGCGCACCGCACGCCGCTCCCGCAGACCGCGCCGCTCTGGATCGCGGGCTTGACGACGAGGTCCCCGGCGAAGGCGCCGTCGCCGTCCGACTCGGTGAGGGAACCGGCGCCGCCGAGACAGGGCGCCGGCGGCTTCGTGTAGGTCGAGGTGTCGCCCACGGTCACCCCTTCCGGGATGGCGCACAGCGAGACGGTGATGGCCTGGTTCCCGTTGTAGCCGCTGCCGGAGACGTGGACCGTGCCACCCCGGGACGGCAGGTCGAGCCCGGAGGCGACCATGCGCAGCCGGAAGGTCTTGCCGTCGACGGTCACCACCCGGGCGGCGGCACCGACGGGCGCGGCGACGGCCGTCCCCGCCAGGGTGAGGGCGAGCCCGGCGGAGGCGAGGAGGGTGACGACGGCCCGCAGCCGGCGTCGGGGCGTGGAGGGTGTGGAGGGAAGCGTCATACCTCATGCCTAGGGGGCGTCCCGTAGTACCTCAATGGAAGACCTCCACCCCCCGGTCATACCCCCAGCTCACCCCCGATCCCCGGAAACCGCTTTACCGCCCATGGGATACTGGAGAGGTATATCCATCCCACGAGGAGAACGGCACCCACTCCCATGGCCCCGGTCACGTCCCTGAGCGACTCCGTCCAGCAGCACCTCGCGTCCGCCCTCTCGGCCACCCTGCCGGAGGCAGCCGGCGCGGACCCGCTCCTGCGACGCAGCGACCGAGCGGACTACCAGGCCAACGGTGTCCTCGCGCTGGCGAAGAAGGCGAAGGCCAACCCGCGCGAGCTGGCCACGCAGGTCGTCGCGAACCTCACCGCGCCCGAGATCATCCAGGACATCGAGGTCTCAGGACCCGGCTTCCTGAACATCACCATCGCGGACAAGGCGATCACCGAGAACCTCGCCGCGCGCTACGCGGACGACACCGCCCGCCTCGGCGTCCCGTACGCCGCGCACCCGGGCACGACGGTCGTCGACTACGCCCAGCCGAACGTGGCGAAGGAGATGCACGTCGGCCACCTCCGCTCGGCGGTGATCGGCGACGCGGTGGTCCAACTCCTGGAGTTCACCGGCGAGAAGGTCGTCCGCAGGCACCACATCGGCGACTGGGGAACCCAGTTCGGCATGCTGATCCAGTACCTGGACGAGCACCCGCACGAACTGGACCACGAGGACGGCGAGGTGACCGGCGAGCAGGCGATGTCGAACCTCGACCGCCTGTACAAGACCGCGCGCAAACTCTTCGACTCCGACGAGGAGTTCAAGACGCGCGCCCGCCGCAGGGTCGTCGACCTCCAGGCGGGCGAGCCGAAGACCCTCGCCTCCTGGCAGAAGTTCGTCGACGAGTCGAAGATCTACTTCTTCTCCGTCTTCGAGAAGCTGGACATGGAGGTCCGCGACCCCGACATCGTCGGTGAGAGCGGTTACAACGACATGCTCCACGAGACCTGCCGGCTCCTGGAGGAGTCCGGTGTGGCCGTCCGCTCCGAGGGCGCGCTCTGCGTGTTCTTCGACGACATCAAGGGCCCGGACGGCAACCCAGTCCCCCTGATCGTCCAGAAGTCCGACGGCGGTTTCGGCTACGCGGCGACCGACCTCTCCGCGATCCGCGACCGCGTGTTCAACCTGAAGGCGGACACCCTCCTCTACGTCGTCGACGCCCGGCAGTCCCTGCACTTCAAGATGGTCTTCGAGACGGCCCGCCGCGCCGGCTGGCTGAACGACGACACCACGGCCTTCCAGCTCGCCTTCGGCACGATCCTCGGCAAGGACGGCAAGCCGTTCAAGACGCGTGCGGGTGAGACGGTCAAGCTGGAGGACCTCCTCGACGAGGCGGTCGACCGCGCCACGGCCGTCGTCCGCGACAAGGCCGAGAAGGTCGGCCTGACCGAGCAGGAGATCACCGAGAACGGCCGGTATGTCGGCATCGGCGCGGTGAAGTACGCCGACCTGTCGACGTCCGCCGTCCGCGACTACAAGTTCGACCTCGACCAGATGGTCTCCCTCAACGGCGACACCTCGGTCTACCTCCAGTACGCGTACGCCCGGATCCAGTCGATCCTGCGCAAGTCGGAGAACGCCACCCCCCAGCCCCACCCGGAGCTGGAACTGGCCCCGGCGGAGCGGGCGTTGGGCCTGCACCTCGACCAGTTCGCGGAGACGGTCCTGGAGGTCGCCGCCTCCTACGAGCCCCACAAACTGGCCGCCTACCTCTACCAGTTGGCCAGCCACCTCACCACGTTCTACGACCAGTGCCCCGTCCTGAAGGCCGACACCCCCGCCCAGCAGGAGAACCGCCTCTTCCTGATCGACCTGACGGCCCGCACCCTCCACCAGGGCATGACCCTCCTGGGCATCAGGACGCCCGACAAGCTCTGACATCCCGCGGTCAGGGGTTGCCATCCCTCATCGGGTGACAACCCCTGACAACTCCCCCGAGGCGTCAGTACAGTTGACGCATCGACAGCTGGCTTCGGGGGGAACATGGCCGTCGCAGGCGAGTTACAGAGCACCGAAACGGTCGTGCCGGAGCGCGAGACGGCCGTCCCGCACGACGACCCGACGGTCCCCGACCGGGAGGTCGGCGGTGGTCGCCCGGACGGCAATCCGCACGCCGAGCGCCCGGCGACCGTCTTGCCCCCCAAGGTCAAGGCCGCGGCTCACCAGCTCGCCCTGCCCGTCCCGCTGAACAACCTGCCCTCCCTGCCGGAGCAGCCTTTCGTGGGCCGTGAGCAGGACCTGGAGTGGCTGGACGCGCATCTGATATCCGGAAGTTCCGGCAGCGGAGTCGTCACGCAGACCGCCGCGGTGAGCGGTCTCGGCGGCATCGGGAAGACCGCTCTCGCCCTGCGCTACGCGCACGACCGCCTCGACCGCTACCAGCTCGTGTGGTGGATCGTCGCCGAGACCGAGGAACAGACCGCGTCCGGCTTCTCCGATCTCGCCCTGCTCCTGCACTCATCGTGGGCGCACGACGCCACTCCCAGAGAACGCACCGAGTGGGCGCTGACCTGGCTGGGAGCCCACTCCGACTGGCTCGTGGTGTACGACAACGTCGAGTACCCCGAGCAACTGACCTCGTTCCTGGGGCGGTTACCGGATCACGGCCACCAACTGGTGACCAGCCGCTGCCGTGACGGATGGGCGAAGGGCACCGCCGTGCTGGGCCTGGACGTCCTCGCCCACGACGACGCCGTCAGCCTGCTGCACCGCACGACCTCCCGCACGACCCACGAGCAGGTGGCCCAACTCGCCACCGACCTGGGCCACTTACCGCTGGCACTGGCGCAGGCGGGCGCCTATATCAGAGAGACCGGCGTCGAATTCGCCGCCTACCGTGACCTGTTGGACCTAAGCCCCGCCCTGGTGCTCACCGACGACACGGGGTCGACGATCGACAGGATCTGCCGCACCAGCCTGAGTTCGATAGGCGCCGAGCACCCCTCGGCCGAGCCCCTCCTGCACACCCTGGCCTGGTACGCCCCCGAGGCCGTCCCGCCCGAGATCCTGGCCCGGCTCGGCGAGTTGATCACCGGCTCGGGGCCCGCGCTCACCGCTCTGGCGGCCTACCACCTGCTCACGCCCGGCCCCGAGGGCCCGACCCTGCACCGCTTGGTCCGCCGCGCCCTCCAGGACTCCGCCCCGCCCGAGGCCCACGACCTGGCCGAGGCCGCGCTGGCCGACGTGGTCGCCGCGGCACCCGACGGATCGGAGGCGGTACGGCGGCTGCTCCCTCACATCCGGGCGCTCGCCGAATCCGAAACGTCCGAGCACGTGAGCGCGGCAGCCGTCGCGATGTACCGGTCGGGCGTGGACGAGCTGATCGCCCGCGAACAGCCCGTCCTGGCCATCCGGTTGGCGGAGCAGGCGGTCGACGGCAGCATCCGACTGCACGGCGCGACGGCCCCCGCGACCCTCACGGGCCGGCACCGGCTGGCCGGGCTGCATGCCAAGGCGGGCGACCAGGCGAAGGCCGTGCGGCTGTGCCGGGAGGTCCTCCAGGACCGCCTCGCCACCTGCGGCAAGGACGCGGCGGAAACCATCGCCGCCCGGGAGCAGTTGGCGTACGCGCGGCGCAAGGCGGGAGAAGTCGTCGAGGCCGTCCGGGAGTTGAGGAGAGCGGTGGCCGACCGCCGCCGGGTCCAGGGCGAGTTGCACGAGGACACCCTCAGAAGTCGTGACCGGCTCGCCTACGCGCTCCAGACCGCCGGCCGTCACCAGGCCGCCGTCGCGGAGTTCAAGGCGGTCCTCGCCGCCCGCGAGCGGGTGCTGGGCGACTTGCACCCGGACACCCTGGCCGGCCGGAGCGGCCTCGCGTACGCCTTGCTGGAGGCCGGGGAGCACCGTACCGCTCTGACGTTGTACGAGCAGGCTGTCGCGGACCGGCGGCAGGCTCATGGCCCTCGCCATCCCGACGCACTCACCAGCGTCGAATGGCTGGCCTCGGCCCATCGGACCGCTGACGATCCGCGGCGGGCGGTCGAGCTGTACCGGGAGGTGGTGGCCGCTCGGACCGAGGTGCAGGGGGCCGACCACCCGGACACGCTGGAAAGCCGTCACCGGCTGGGCTGGGCGCTCGCCGACGCGACCGAGACGGACGTCGCGCTACGGGAGTTCGAGGCGCTGGCGGCGGACAGTGCGCGGGCGCAGGGTCCGGATCACCCGGCGACTCTGGAGTACCGCGACGACATCGCCGAGATCCACCGGGGCCGCGAGGAGTACCCCGAGGCGATCGCTGCGTACACCGCCGTCATCGCCGACTACGTCCGGGTCCGGGGCGAGAACCACCAGGACACCTTGCGGGCGCGCGGCGCGCTGGCCTTCACCTACCAGCTCGCCGGTGACCACCGGCGCTCGATCGACGAGCGGGAGGCCCTGGTCGCACACCGGACGCGGATTCAGGGCCCCCGGCATCCGGCGACCCTCACCGAGCGGTCCAACCTGGCCTTCGCCCACCGCGCGGCCTCCGACCATCGGACCGCGATCGACCTCTTCGAAGGGGTGCTGGCGGACCGCGCCAAGACCCTCGGCCGGGATCACCCCCGGGTCTTCGACATACGCGAGGCCCTGGCCCGCACCCTTCAGTGGGCCGGCCTGCACACCCGCGCCGTCACCGAACTGACCTCACTGCGCGCGGACTTGGAGCGCTCCCTCGGGGCGGACCACCTGCGGGTGCTCGGTGTCCGGCTGGCTCTCGCCCGGGTGTTCGCCGAGGAGTACCGCCACGCCGAGGCGCTGGAGATCTACGGGCCGCTGACCGAGGACTGGACCCGGCTGCACGGCCCCGACCACCCGAAGACCCTCACCGTCCGGCTGTGGACCGGTGCCGCGCACGGCGCGGCCGGACACCACGACCGCGCCGGTGAGGTCTTCGACGCGCTGATCGCCGCCCACACCCTCGTCCACGGCCCGGACCACCCGGACACCCTCAACGCGCGGAACTGGCGGGCCTGGGTGCTGCGGTCCGCCGGGAAGTACGAGGAGGCGATCGCGGCGTACGAAGAGCTGGTCGCCGACCGCGAACAGCTCATGGGCCCGGACGACTCGGACACCCTGGACGACCGCTGCTCCCTGGCGCTGGCCCGCAGGAGCAGCGGTGACCACGAGGGCGCGGTCGCCGACTTCACCACGCTGCTCGACGACCGCCGCGAGCTGTCGGGGGACGAGGCCCCGGAAACCCTGATCACTCTGGAACACCTGGCGGACACCCACTCGGAGGCTCAGCGGTACGACGAGGCCATGGCCCTGTACGAGCGGGCCGTGGCCGCGTGGACCCGCGTCCGGGGGGACACGCACCCCAGCACGCTGAGGTCGCGGCGAGACTTCGCGCTGGTCCAGCGGGCTGCTGACCTGCACCGGCTCTCGCTGACGACGCTGGAGTCCGTGCTCGACGACCGGCGGCGACGGGACGGCGCCGATCATCCGGCCGTGCTGTCCCTGCGCTACGACGTGGCCGCCGGGTACCTCTCGGCGGGCGACCACCTCCGTGCGGCGGAACTCTCCGAGCAACTGGTCACCGACACCGCCCGGGTGCGGGGCCGGGACCACATCGCCACCCTCAACACCCGTCTCCAGCTGGCGAACGCGTGGCGGCTGTCCAGCCAGTATCAACGGGCCGTCGTCGGGTACGAGGCGCTGGTGGAGGACTGCGCGCGCTTCCACGGCCCGGAGCACAGCGAGACGCTCTCCACCCGCCGGCTGTTGGCCTTCACCGTCTCGGAACGGATGGACTACGAGCAGGCCATCGCCCTCGGGCAGGACCTCGTGGCCGACCGCGTCCGCATCCAGGGGCCCGACCACCCGCAGACCTTCCGCGAGCGGCGCAACGTGGCCCGCTGGCGGAACTGGGCCTGGGACCGCGCCGCAGCGCTGCGGGAATTCCACACTCTGCTGGACGACCAGGAGCGGGCCCTGGGCGCCGAGCACCCCGACACCCTCGACCTGCGCTCCGAGATCGTCGGGACCCTGCTGGGCGCCGCCACGGCCGGACGAGCCGTCGAGGCCGCCGACCGGCTGCTGGCGGACGTCACACGGCTGTTCGGCCCGGACAGCGCCCGCGCCCTCGACGCCCGTCAGCAACTCGTCCACGCGCACGACCACGCGGGACACCACGCGCTGTGCCTGACGCTCCAGACGGAGCTCGTGGACGACCTCACCCGGGTCCACGGTCCCGAGCACGACACGGTCCTCAGCGCCCGCCACGACCTGAACTGGTACCTGCGGCTGACCGGTGAACGGGCACGCGCCGTACGCGAGTCGACCACTCTGATCGAGAGTACCGACCGGGAGCAGGGCCCGGACCACCTCAGTTCCTTCGCCCGTCGCAGCACCCTGGCCCTCGCCCACCGGGACCTGGGCGACCCCCAGCAGGCCGCCCTGATCTGGGAGGCCCTCGCCGAGCGCGCCAAAGCCGTGCTCCCCGAGGAACACCCACGGCTCTTCTGGACGCACGGCCATCTGGCCTGGCTCGCGGCGGACACCGGCTCGACGGAGCGCTCCGTCGACCTGGCCCGCGAACTGATCGACGACTGCACCCGCCTGTATGGCGCCGACCACCGTAGGACACTGGACGAACTGCCCGTCCTGGCCCACACCCTGTCCCAGGCGGGACGCCCCGCCGAGGCCCTCGAAGTCCTGGACCGACTCCTGCGTGCCCAGGCCGAGTTAACAGCCGGGCCGCTTCCCCTGCCGACGACGGTCGAGGGCATCGTCCAGGTCCATCTCGACGCTGCAGCAACGGACTTGACAGCGGGCATGGCCGAAGGCGACGCCTTGCGCCCGGCGATGGTCGTCGAACTCTTCGCGCAGGCGTACGACAAGCTCTACCCCTCCTACGCCGTCCAGATCGCCGACACGCTGGCCCATTCCGGCGACCACGAGAGGGCGATCCGCCTTCTGAGAGCCGTCCAGACGGCCCGCTCCCACGTCTTCGGCCCCGACCACCCCCGCACCCTGGAAAGCCTCGCCACCCTCGCCCTGGCCTGCTTGGAGGCGAACGCCCCCGACGCCCCGCCGCACGAGGACGTGATCGCCCGCTGGGAGCGGGTGATCGGCCCGGACCACCCGGAGACGGTGGAACTGCGCCGCCGCCTGCGCGCCGCACACCCCTCCTGGCGGGTGGCCCTGTCACTGCCGTCGGACGACGAACCGGTCACCGGCCGCCCCCTGCCGGTCGAGATCGGTCTCGTCCAGGAGCGCGACGGCGCTCCCCCCGCCCGCATCATGATCGCCCCCTCCTGCCGCACCGCGGCGTCGGTCGACCCGCCCCAGGCGGTGTACGACGTCGGCGACGCCCCGGCGTGCTTCGAGCTGACCGCGGCCGAACCCGGCGACCACGAACTGCGGTTCACGCTGTACGACTACGCGACCGGGCTGGCGTTGCAGGAACTGCGAACGATGATCCGCGTGGGGAACGACTTGGGGGACTCATGACAGGGCAACTCACCTTCGACATGCTGGGAAACCCGTCCGACGGAGGGAACGAGACGCCCGTACGGCACGCCGGACCCCCCTCACTGCGGGTGCAGCTCGATCAGAACGGCCGGAACGGCCTGCGCATCCGCGCCCACTTCCTCGACCCTGCCGCGCCCGACACCGACCCCTGGCACTGCGCCGACCTGGAGATTCCCCCCGAGAGACTGCTGGATCTTGGAAAACGGCTGCGCACCATCTGGTACGACAAAGTGGTCTGCCACGAGAGCACCGACCCCGACCCCGGACAGCGCGTCGGCGGTCACCCCCTCGCCGACTCCGCGGACCTGACCGGACTGGACGACATTACGGACGCCGTGGTCAAAAGACTGGCCGAGGAGGGCTACTACGTCCTCGACGTGATGCTCGAAGGCGAGAACTACGACCTGGTCCGGTTCCGCGAGTTCCTGCTCAGCACCCTGGCCGAGAACCGGACCCTGCGGATCAGTTTCGAGTCCGAGTGGCAGTTGCCCTGGCAGATGCTCGCCGTCGATCCGGCGCCGTGCGCGAGCCCGTGGGAGGCGTTCCTCGGCCATCGGCACCAGGTCGAGCAGACCAGTCGCGGCTACCGCTGGGGCCACGCGGCGCTGGGAGTGCGCGAGAAGGCCACCACCAGCCTCAACAAGGACGACACCCTCGACAAGGTGGGCCGGGCCGAGGAGGTCCACGAACTCCTGAAAGAGCGCTCCTTGCTGGTCGTCAGAACCGAGGGCAGGCAACTGCTGGACGCGCTCTCACAGCGCATCCTGCACGAGGACGTCATGTACTTCTGGTGCCACGGCCATTTCGCGAACGCGGGCGCGGCCAGCCAACTGCTCGCCATCCGCCTCTCGGACACGGACGACATCGACGGCCCGCTCGTCTCCCGCATGCGCCGCTCCTACGTCCGCAGCCCCACCGCCCGCTTCCGGCCCTTCGTCCTGCTGAACGCCTGCCACTCCGCCGAGGCGGCCGAACCCGGGCACTTGGAGCACCTCGGGCAGGAGCTGATCGGCCTCGGTGCGACCGGCATCCTGGCACCGCAGATCAAGATGCCCCAGGTCTTCGCGACCGAGTACGCGTACGCCTTCCTCGACAAGTACCTGATGGGCGATCAGTCCGCAGGCGAGATAGGCCAGTCACTCGTACGCCGCTTCGCCCGTGAGTTCCGCAACCCCCTCGCCCTCGCCTACTCTCTCAACTGCGGCATCAACAGCCGTCTGGACCTGGCCTCATGACCCCCGCCACGATCGACCTGGACGACCAGGGCCGCCTCCTCGCGCCAGGCGGCACCCCGGTCCCGGTCGGCCGCGTCGCCGACCACCTCGCCCATACGACCCCCCTCCCCCACTGGGCCACGGACATCCACGTCTACGTCCACGGCTGGCAGACCCCGCCCGCGCAGGCGACAAGGACGGCGGCCGAACTCCTGTACAGGGCGACGGAGTTGTACCGCAAGCACCCCGACCGCTACCCCGGCCTGAAGGAGGACGGCTACCGCCCGTGGTGCGTGGTCGTGCGCTGGCCGTCGTCAAGTCTGTCGCGTCTGAAGGGGGGTTACACCCGGATCCGGGACCGCGCTCACGCGATGAGCGCGGAGGGCAAGGGCCACGCGCCGTACGTGATAGGCCACTTGCTCGGCTACCTGGACAAGAAGCGCGACGACCCGAAGGCCCCGCCCGTCCTCGCGAACCGGCGCGGCCAGTACCTACACCTGATGGGCCACAGCTTCGGCGGACGTTTCCTCTGCGAGGCGGTGCAGCGGGCGGCCGAGCCGCCGAGGACGCTGGGCTGGAGCATGCCGTACGACCCGCGCCGCCCGTTCACGGTCGACAGCATGCTGATCTTCCAGATGGCGGCCCCGCGCGACGCATTCACGACCCACTTCGACACCCTGTTCCCCACCCCGGCCCACCCGGGCGCCCCCTTGCGCGGCCCCCTCGTCCTCACCCACTCCCGCTGGGACCGCGCAACGGGCTTCTGGCACCTGCGCGCCGAGAAATCCCCCGGCATCGGCCACTCCGGCGCGGGCGCGGCCCCGGTCCCCCAATTCACCACGAAACTCCACCGGACGACCGACCCCTACCCCCAACACGCCCTGGACCACCGCCTGGTGAACGTGAACGCCGACTGGCTCTACCGGGGCAGCCCCCGCACCCGCCTCCACCCCTCCGGCGCCCACTCCGACTTCCTCCGCCCCGAATCCGCCCACCTCCTTCTCACCTTGGCGGAACGGTCCCGCTAATCTGCGGGATCATGATGAACCGCGTCTGGATACTCCCCGCCCTCCTCGCCCTCGGCGGCGCCGTCTCCGCGTCCGGCCTGCTGACCAGGGAGAACCCGGTTGCGGCGGTGGCCCTCACGCTCCTCTTCGCGGCCCTCGCGTTCATCAACTCCCCTTTGATCTTCCCCAAGTCGATCACCGAAGCGGAAGCCCAGGCGGCCGACGACGGCCGCCCGGTCATCTATTGGCGCCCCACCTGCAAGTACTGCATCCGCCTCCGCATCCGCCTCGGCGGCAAGGCCCGCGAACTCCACTGGGTCAACATCTGGGCGGACCCCGCCGCGGCGGCACGCGTCCGCGCGGCCAACGACGGCAACGAGACCGTGCCGACGGTCTTCATCGACGGCCGCCCCCACGTCAACCCCGAAGCCTCCTGGCTGAAAGCCCAGTTGACGTCCCCGACCGCAAAGTGAACTCGCACCACACGATCTTCCCGACGCCCCTCTCCCGCACCCCCCACTTCGCACTCAGCGCGGCAACGAGCACGAGCCCCCGCCCACCCTCGTCCTCATCCCCCTCCCGCGCCTGAGCGATACGCGGCATCCCGTCCCCGCTGTCGTGCACCTCGACGAGCACCACGTCCCCATCGAGCCGCATCGACAGCATGAACTGCCGCCCCACCGGCACCCCGTGCAACAACGCGTTGGTGGCCAACTCACTGACACACAGCAGCACATCGGACGCCCGCGCACACTCCACGAGCCCCCACTCGGTCAGATTCTTCAGGGCGAACCGCCGGGCAGTGGGCACGGACCGCCGATCACGACGGAAGAACCTCTCGCGCAGGGACGGCCGTTGAGTTGTTCCGTTCACGGGACGAGAGTTGCGTGGGATCTCTACGGTGGAACACCGCGCAAACCCGTACGACGGTTTCGTACGGGTCGGCACGGGTGGACCGCGCCCAACTCCGGGGGATACACGCGAGCATGAGCCCAAGGAAGCCGTCGAGGCCGAAGAACAAAACGTCGATGAAGATGCTGGGCAGGCAAATCGCGGCCGCCCGCCGCGAGTCCGGCCTGACTCAGGTCGAACTCGCCCTGCTCATCAACATCGACAACGAGACCATGGCCTCGATCGAGCAGGGCCGACGGCCTCTGAAGCCGGACATCGCACGGAAGATCGACAAGGCCCTTGGCACCAAAGGGGTGTTCGAGGAGGGCGTGGACAACCTCCCGGAGATCGACCAGTACCCGCTTTTCGCCGAGCTCTACATCGACCACGAGCGCACGGCGAAGAAGCTGAACTGGTACGACAACACGGTCATGCCCGGCCTCCTCCAGACGTCGGAGTACGCGGAAGCGGTGCTGCGGGAACGGGTCCCGGCGTACTCCGAGGAGGAGATCCAGACGAAGCTGGAGGGCCGCGTCGAGCGGACGGAGATACTGCGCCGGAAGAACCCCCCGACGATGAGCTTCGTCCTCTGGGAGCCGATCCTGCACCTGATGGTCGGCGGACCGGAAGTCCAGCAGCGGCAGCTCCGCCACCTGCGGGAAGTCGCCGACCTGCCCAACGTGACGATCCAGATCCTCCCGCTGAACAGTCGTCACAATGCCGGACTCAACGGCCCGTTCATCCTTCTCGAAACCGAGGACCACCAACGTCTCGCATACACCGAGAGTCAGCGTGGCAGCCACTGGGTTTCGGACCCGGAAGAAATGTCCATCCTGGAGAGCAAGTATGCGATGCTGCGGACACAATCCTTGGACGTTGAGGAGTCCAAGAACCTGCTTGACCGCTTGCTAGGAGAGCAATGAGCACCGAGGCACTTCAGTGGTTCAAGTCGACATACAGCGGCGATGAGGGCGGCGCGTGCCTCGAAGTCGCCGTCGCCTGGCAGAAGTCGAGCTACAGCGGCGACGAAGGCGGCCAGTGCCTCGAAGTCGCCCAGTGCCCCACCACCATCCACATCCGCGACTCCAAGCAGCCGGAAGCCACCGCCCCCAACCTCCGCCTCTCCCCCGCCACTTGGACCGCCTTCGCAACCAGCCTTTAACCAACAAGATCGTTACCTAGGGCCTGTTCCTGTCGATATACCAGGCATGTTGATCACTGAGACAGGCCCCACCCTGGGAGAACAATGAGCGCCGAGGCACTCCAGTGGTTCAAGTCGACATACAGCGGCAGCGAAGGCGGCGCGTGCCTCGAAGTCGCCATCGCCTGGCGGAAGTCGAGCTACAGCGGCAGCGAAGGCGGCCAGTGCCTCGAAGTCGCCCAGTGCCCCACCACCATCCACATCCGCGACTCCAAGCAGCCGGAAGCCACCGCCCCCAACCTCCGCCTCTCCCCCGCCACTTGGACCGCCTTCGCAACCAGCCTTTAACCAACAAGATCGTTACCTAGGGCCTGTTCCTGTCGATATACCAGGCATGTTGATCACTGAGACAGGCCCCACCCTGCGTGACGTCCTCTTCGAGGACGGCGGCGTCCACCCCCACCACCGCCGCGCGATCACCTCCCCCCTCTTCCGCCACCGCCCCGAAGCCACCACCGAGGAGCGGTGGCGACTGGCGTACGACAGACTCCGCCACCTGCACGAGGAACTCCCCTTCACGGCGGAACAGTTGGCGCACAGCCCCCGTGAACTCGCCGCCCTCCACGAGTGGACGTCGGTGGTGGACGGCGCGACGTCGACCGTCGCTGGCATCCACTACAACCTCTTCCTCGGCAGCCTCCTGGACGACGAGGACTCCCCGCCCCGGGACCTCACCCCCTTCACCACCCTGTCCCGCACAGGAACGTTCCTCTGCACGGAAGAGGCCCACGGCAACGACGCCTCGGCCCTGGAGACGACGGCGACATACGACATCGACGCCGACGAATTCGTCCTCCACACCCCGCACGAGGGCGCGGCCAAGTTCATGCCGAACACGAGCCCGGCGGGCGGCCCGAAAACCGCGGTGGTCGCGGCCCGCCTGCTGACGAACGGCAAGGACGAGGGCGTCTTCCTGTTCCTGACCCCCCTGACGGACGAAACGGGCCCCCTCCCCGGCATCACGATCACTCCCTTGCCGGAACGTATCGGCAGCCCGGTCGACCACTGCGTCACCACATTCACCGACGTCCGCCTCCCCCGCACGGCCCTGCTCCAGGGCCCCCACGGACGCCTCCAGCCGGACGGCACGGTGAAGAGCCTCCTCGGCAGCCCGAGGAAGCGCTTCCTCACGGCGATCGACAGGGTCACCACGGGCAAGCTCTGCATGAGCGCAAGCGCGGTCGGCGGCGCCCGAGCGGCCCTCGCGATCGCCGTCCGCTACAGCGAACACCGCAAGGTCTCCGCCCCGACCGGCGGCACCCGCATCCCGATCTCGGCGTACAGCACCCACCACAGCCGCCTCCTCTCCCGCGTGGCGACGGCCTACGCGATGACGTTCCTGCACCGGGCGGTCATGGCCGAGTGGCTCAGCCACTCACCCACCGAACCAAAGGTCATCCGCCCCCGAGAGGCCGAGTGGCTGAACCACTCGACCACCGGCCCATCGGCCACCCGCCCACCGGCCACCCGCCCCGCAGAGGCCCACTGGCTGAGCCACTCACCCACTGGACCATCGGCCACCGGCCCGGGAGAGGCCCAGTGGCTCAGCCACTCACCCACCGAGCCAACACCCACCCACCCCACAGAGGCCCACTGGCCCAGCCACTCACCCACCCGCCCAGGAGAGGCTCACTGGCCCAGCCACTCACCCACCAACCCACCGGCCACCCGCCCAGGAGAGGCCCACTGGCTCAGCCACCCCACCACCGACCCCGCAGAAGCAGAACGCCTCGTAGCCATCGCCAAGGGCTGGATCACCTACCAGGCCCGCGACATCATCACGGAGTCCCGCGAACGCTGCGGCGCCCGCGCCCTCTTCCCCGTCAACGGCCTCGCGGACTTCATGGCCAACGCCGAGGGCGCGATCACGGCCGAGGGCGACAACCTCGCCATCTGGTCCAAGGCCGGCGCGGAGATGCTCTTCGCCCACCCCCTCGCAGAGGAACAGCCCCGAGCGACCGGAGCCGAATCCGTAACGGACGTAACGTTCCTGCACAGCGCCCTCACCACAGCCGAACGCCACTGGCACCAGACGGCCCGCACAGCCCTCCGCGCACCCACCCCCGACTCCAGCCCCCACTCCGGCGCCTTCACCCGCTGGAACAACGCCTCCCTCCCGGCCCTGACCCTGGTCGAAACCCACGCCCTGCGCCAGGCCTCGGACGCCTTCGCAACAGCCTGCACCCGCACGGACTCCCCCCACCTCCCCCTCCTCCACGCCCTCTTCCTCCTCCGCCACCTCCAGCCCTACGAGGGCCTCCTCGCGGCGGAAGGCGCCCTGACCCCCGCCCAACTCCACGCCCTCCCCACAGCCCGCGCCACCCTCACCGCCACCCTGGCCCCCCACCTCCCCACCCTCACCGAAGCCTTCGACATCCCGGAGGAACACCTGGGCTCCCTCCCGATGCTGGCCTCGTAGCCCCCCACGCCCGACCGGGCCGTCGCTCCAGAACGACGGCCCACACCCCCTCCGCCCCTCTCCGCCCCCCTCCGTGCGAGACCACCTCTTCCGGATGAAGGTCTCCGAATCCCGCGTCCACGCCCAGCGGTTGTGCATACGGTGGACCGCCATGGAGCAACGGACAGACACCCTGCGCCTGGAGATCAGAGCCGCATCGGACGACGCGGATCACACGACGCTCGACCTGTACCGGTGGCTGGAACAGGACCCGGACGTCCGCGACCACGCCGTCCTCAGCCGCCGCTCTCTCGACCTCGACACCGAGTTGGACGGCGACTTCGACGGCGAATGCGACGGCGACTTCGACCTCGGGACAATGGGGTCGGTCGAGATCATCAACCTGGTGCTCAGCCAGGGCGTGGCCCTAGCGAACCTCGCACTCTCCTACGCCACTTGGCGCACGGCACGTCCCACGGCCACGGGAATCACGATCACCGCCAACGGCCGGACGGTCACCCTGAGCGGAGAGTGTGACGCCGAAACGGTGCGCCGGATCCTGGAGAGTCTGGACGCGGACGGACCACGGTGAACGGCCTGCCGGACCCCGCCACTTCACGCGCGGTCCTCATCGGCGTCAGCACCTACCACCACCTGCCCGGACTCCCCTCGGTCGCCAACAACGTAACCGCGCTCGCGGAGTTGCTGACCGACCCCGACCTGTGGGGCCTGCCCAAGAAGCACTGCGTCGTCCTGTCCGATCCCGGCAACCCCGTCCGTGTCCTGGACAGGGTGCAAGCAGCCACCGCCCAAGCCGGCGACGCCTTCCTCCTGTACTTCGCAGGACACGGACTGCTGTCACCCGGCAGCGACGCCGCCCTCCACCTCGCCCTGCCGGCCTCGCACGCCGAACGGCTGCACTCCGCAGTGGAGTTCAGCCGGCTCCGGCACATGCTCACGGCGTGCAAGGCGCGCAGCAAGGTCGTCGTCCTCGACTGCTGCTACAGCGCCCGCGCCATGGAAGGGCATCTGGCCGCGCCTGTCGAGTTCGCCGATCAGACCGGGGTCGACGGGACGTACGTGATGACGGCATGCGGGGAGACCAAGACGGCCCTGGCCCCGCCGGGCGAGGAACACACCGCGTTCACCGGCGAGTTGATCAGGACGCTGCGCGAGGGGATCCCCGCCGGTCCCGATCCGCTGGACATGGAGGCGGTCTTCTCGCAGGTACGCCGGGAGCTGATCGCGAAAGGCCGGCCGGAACCGCAGCAGCGAGCCCGCAACGCCGGACACCGTATCGCCCTCGTGCGCAACCGCTGGACGGGAGCGAGAACCCCCGAGGCCCTCGCGTACGGGACGGCACTGCGGGACCTGTTCCAGCGCGCCGGCGCTCGGAGGAACGGCAGGGCCGATGCGCCCGACCCCATGCTCAACCGCTACCTCCAGGGCGAGAGTGTCGCACCGGCAGCCTTCCTCACGGACCTCGCCCGTTCCCTGGCCGAGCGCGGACACCCGTTGCCGCAGCCGGACTTGGACCGTCTCCACGACCTCCGCCGCAAGGCCCAGGCAGTGGACCCGGACCCGGCGGTCCAACTGCTGCACTCACAGGAGGAGTTCCGGCGGCTCAGGTCCGACTGGGAGCAGGCCGAACGCGAGCACACCGCGCGGACCGCCCGCCGGCTCGCCGAACTGGAGGAGCAACTGACCGGCCTCGGGCAGCAGTTGGCCGACGCCGTGACCCGCACGGAGACCGTGGAACGCGAGCGCGACGAGATCCGCGCGACGGCGAACCTGCAACGCGTCCGACTGGAACACGCCCGCGACTACACCCGCCAGGTCGAGACCGACCTGACCGCGTACAAGGAGGAAGCCCGGCTGCTGCACGGCGAAGTCGCGGTCCTGAGGAAACAGGTGCGGCAACTGCTGGACGAGCCGTCCCCGCGACCGGCCGACAGAGCGACCGTACGGATCGCCGCGAAGAACGCCGTCGATGCCCACGGTGCGGCGCGGTCCCGGGCGGCCGAGGAGACCGCCGCCTCCGGCCCCCGCGCGGTCTGGATTCCAGCGGAACATCGCCCGACGATCTCGCCCGCGGGGCGCGTACGGTGCGGCAGTGTGCTGGTCATCTCCTCGGTCCCGCCCGTGTCGGCGCTGGCCGCCGCCACCGGCTTCGTCGAAGGCATGCAGGCGCATCCGGGCCCGGCCGTCTGGAAACTCGTGCTGTACGCCGTCGTCACGCTCATCGGGGTGGCCGTCGTCTCCGTCATGGCTCTGGTCGTCTGCGTCGGCGTCCTGGAAGAGTGCGACCCCTGCGTGTGGGATCCGGACTGCCAGTCCTGCCGTGCCACCGCCAACGACCTGAAGGGCTCCCACAGCGCCAGAGGCGCGGCATCCCTGTTGACCGGTATGGCGATCACCTTCGGCGGAACCGTCCTCGCCCTGATCCTGGGCCCGCTCGGCGCGGCGCTGGAGGAAAGCGGGTACGACCTCCTCGGCCACCGGTTCGCCGACTGGGTCGGACTCCTGTGACCAGCACCGGAACCGACGCCGCCCCTCGTTGTCAGTCCCGCCCCCTACAGTCACCCCCATGGCGACACTCCCGAACCCCCTGCCCCGACTGGCCTCCGACCCGAGCGGACGCTCGCTGGGGCTGCGGCTCCCCCCGGGGAGGGTGATCGGCGCGGGGGTGATGTGGTGTGCGGAGAAGGAGGCCGCGCCGGGCACGTGGGCGGCGTTGGGGATGCCGGCCGGCCGGGCGGGACTGGTGCCGGTACTGGTGGCCGCGGGGGACCCGCAAGGGGGGCCGGAGAGCTGGGAGTTGGCGCCGCAGGAGGCGTCGTATCCCGGGGATCACGACGGTGAGGAGGTCCTGGAGGAGTACTGGGCGGAGGAGGCCGGGGACGACGAGGAGTGGCCGGGCCTCGCCCCGTCGCCCACGCTCGTCGCCGACCCCGACGTGCGCGCCGCCGAGATCGCCGACTCCCTCACGCAGGACGGGAGTTACGCGGGCCTGCGGCTCGCCCTGACCCCGGCCAGGCGCAGCGCGGACGTCCCGGCGGCGCTGGGCTGGAGCGGCGCCGTCAACTACGAGGAGGACGTGGCGCGGCTGTGCGCGGTCCTGCGGTCCTGGGAGGAGCGGTTCGGCATACGCGTCGTAGCCCTCTCCTACGACCGCCTCTCCGTCTCGGTCGCCGCCCCGCCGGCCACCCCCGAGGACGCCGAGGCCCTCGCCCTCGAACACCTCGGCCTCTGCCCGTACACGGTCCTGCGGACGGACGAGGACACGCTGGAGACATACGCGAAGGGGTTGATCGGCGCCCCGGTCTGGCACTTCTGGTGGGACTGACCCCACCGACCCCCACAGACCCCGCCCCCGCCCCGGCATCCCGAACTGGCGGACAACGCCCGCCAGTTCACCCTCACCCCTTCGTCCCCGTAGCCCCATACACATTGATGTCCGCGTCGGTCACATCATTGATGTCCCGATACCGGATCTTCTCGATGTCGTCCAGCGCCTCGAACTCCTCCGCCTCAATGGCGGGCGGCAGCGGCGCGGGCCCGGGGTGCCAGCGGTGCACCGGCACCACGCCGGGCGGGGAGTCGAGGACGAGCCCGGGGGTGTCGTCGAAGAACCGCGAGACCTCCTCCCGCGACCGGAAGACGAAGGTGAACCCCCGCTCGGTGTACGTGCGTTGGACGGCGCGGGTCGGAATCGGATGCATCTCGTCCGTCAGGTGCGTCAGCATCAACCGGCTCCCAGGCGGCAACGCCTCGACCAGCTCCCGCACGATGGGATACGCCTGCTCGTCCTCCACGAAGTGCAGGACGGCGACGAGACACAGGGCGATCGGCTGCCCGAAGTCCAGTGTCTGCGCGGCGAGTTCGAGAATCCGCCCCGGCTCGCCGAAGTCCGCGTCGACGTAGTCGGTACGCCCCTCCGGCCCCGACGTCAGCAGCGCGCGGGCGTGCGCGAGGACGATCGGGTCGTTGTCGACGTACACGACCCGCGAGTCCGGAGCCGTCCGCTGCGCGATCTGGTGGACGTTCTCGGCGGTGGGCAGCCCGGTCCCGATGTCCAGGAACTGCCGCACCCCGTCCTCCGCGAGCCGCGTCACGGCTCTGCGCATGAAGTCCCGGTTGTGCCGGACGTCGAGATACCCGCGCGGATTCGCCGCGAGCCCCGCGGCGGCGGCCTCCCGGTCGACGGGGTAGTTGTCCTTCCCGCCCAGGAAGACGTCGTACACCCGCGCCGAGTGCGCCCTGGTCGAATCGATCCGCTTGCGCAGCTCAGCGGGGTCCACATCGAGCGCGTCACCGGACATGGGGCTCTCCCTCCGTCACAACCGTCAAAGATCCGTCAACAACCTAACGCTTAAAGGCAGTTGACGTACTCAACGCACCACCTCGACGCATCACGGACCAGCCACCCCGCCCTCACCCCCTCACTGCCACCCCTCCAACTTCCGAGCCGCCTCCACCGCCCAGTACGTCAAAATGTTCCGCGCCCCCGCCCGCCGAATCCCCGTCAGCGTCTCGAAGATCGCCCGATCCCGGTCCACCCACCCCTTCTCCGCCGCAGCCTCCACCATCGAGTACTCCCCGGAGATCTGATACGCGACGACAGGCAGCTCCACCGCATCAGCCACCCGCGCCAGAATGTCGAGGTACGGCCCGGCCGGCTTGACCATCACCATGTCCGCCCCCTCCTCCACATCCAGCGCCAACTCCCGCAGAGACTCACGCCAGTTGGCCGGGTCCTGCTGATACGTCTTACGGTCCCCCCGCAAGGACGACCCGACAGCCTCCCGGAACGGCCCGTAGAACGCGGAGGAATACTTCGCGGTGTAGGCGAGGATCGCGACGTCCTCCCGCCCGATCTGATCGAGCGCGTCCCGGACGACGCCGATCTGGCCGTCCATCATCCCGCTGGGCCCGACGACGTGCGCGCCCGCGTCCGCCTGCACCTGGGCCATCTCGGCGTACCGCTCCAGCGTGGCGTCGTTGTCCACGCGCCCCTGCTCGTCGAGGACCCCGCAGTGCCCGTGATCCGTCGTCTCGTCGAGGCACAGGTCGGACATGACGAGCAGCTCGTCCCCGACTTCGGCCCGCACATCCCGGATGGCGACCTGCAAAATCCCGTCCGGATCGGTCCCCGGAGTACCGTTCGCGTCCTTCTTGGACTCCTCCGGCACCCCGAACAGCATGATCCCGGAGACCCCCGCCTCCACGGCCTCCACGGCAGCCTTCTTCAGACTGTCCCGCGTATGCTGCACAACCCCCGGCATCGCCCGAATCGGCACCGGCTCAGCCACCCCCTCCCGCACAAACGCGGGCAGGATGAAGTCCGCCGGATGCAACCGAGTCTCCGCAACCATCCGCCGCATCACAGGAGAGGTACGAAGCCGCCGAGGCCGGGCCCCGGGAAAAGAACCATAGGTAGCCATATCCCTAAGCTACGCCCGCCCCACCCCCACCTTTGCCGACGCCAAGTCGGCGCCCCACCCCCACCCTGACCACCACCCCCTCCACCACCCCAGGCACCCACTCCACAAACGCAGGGCAAGTGCCCACCAACTCAGCCACCGTCTCCGGCCACCGGCCGCGAAGGAGCCGAAGGGGCGCGTCGGTGTCGAGGACACGATCGCGCGCAGGCCCGAAGGGCTGAGCACGTTCGTGTCCTCGACACCGACTTAGGCGCCCCGCAGGCGAGAGAGCAAATGTCACAGCCCCGCGCGCCAGCCCAACAACCAACGCCCACAAAAAAACAAAACCCCTCAACGCAGGCCCCCATACCCGCCCCCACCCCTCCCCCCTTAAACACCAACGGCGAAGCGCCCTCCCCGCCCCCCGCGAGAAACACGCTCCGCCGTCCCCTCCCAAACCCCTCAGGTAGCCCGGCGCCGCCGCCCACCCGGCCGCCGCTCACTCGGCCGCGTCACAGGATCCCCGGCGTCCAGAGCAGCAGCCCGCCGCCGAAGCCCGAACTCCGCCAACGCCTCCGCCAACGCCTGCGCGGACGGCTCCGGAGCCATGACATCCACCCGAAGCCCATGCTCCTCAGCAGTCTTCGCGGTGGCCGGCCCAATGCACGCGATCACCGTCACGTTGTGCGGCTTCCCGGCGATCCCCACCAGGTTCCGCACAGTGGACGACGACGTGAACAGCACGGCATCGAACCCACCCCCCTTGATCGCCTCCCGAGTATCAGCAGGCGGCGGCGAGGCCCGCACAGTCCGATACGCGGTCACGTCATCCACCTCCCACCCGAGGTCGATCAACCCGGCGACCAGCGTCTCGGTGGCGATGTCGGCGCGAGGCAGGAAAACCCGGTCGATCGGATCGAAAACAGGGTCATAGGGAGGCCAGTCCTCCAGCAACCCGGCGGCGGACTGCTCCCCGCTGGGCACCAGATCCGGCTTCACACCAAACGCGATCAACGCCTTGGCGGTCTGCTCCCCCACAGCCGCGACCTTGATCCCGGCGAAGGCACGCGCATCGAGCCCGTACTCCTCGAACTTCTCCCGCACAGCCTTGACCGCGTTCACCGAGGTGAAGGCGATCCACTCGTACCGCCCGGTGACGAGCCCCTTGACGGCCCGCTCCATCTGCTGAGGCGTCCGAGGCGGCTCGACGGCGATGGTGGGAACCTCATGCGGCACGGCCCCGTAGGACCGAAGCTGCTCGGACAGCGAAGCAGCCTGTTCCTTGGTCCGCGGAACCAGCACCTTCCACCCGAACAACGGCTTCGACTCGAACCAGGCGAGCTGATCCCGCTGCGCCGGCGCCGAGCGTTCCCCGACGACGGCTATAACGGGCCGCCCGCCATCGGGCGAGGGCAGCACCTTCGCCTGCTTGAGCGTCTGCGCGATGGTCCCGAGGGTCGCGCACCACGTCCGCTGCCGGGTCGTCGTCCCGGCGACGGTGACGGTCAGCGGGGTGTCGGGCTTGCGCCCGGCGGAGACCAGCTCACCGGCGGCAGCGGCGACGGCGTCCAGCGAAGTGGAGACGACGACGGTCCCGTCGGACGCCCCCACCTCCGTCCAGCACCGGTCGGACGCCGTACGGGCGTCCACGAACCGGACGTCCGCCCCGTGCGCGTCCCGCAGCGGCACCCCGGCGTAGGCCGGGACCCCGACGGCGGCGGCGACACCGGGAACCACCTCGAAAGGGACCCCGGCGGAGGCGCAGGCGAGCATTTCGGCTGCGGCGTACGTATCGAGTCCGGGGTCACCGGACACCGCACGGACGACCCGCCTGCCGCCCCGCGCGGCCTCCATGACAAGATGTGCCGCATCCCGCACCACGGGAAGCGCAACGGTCGCTGACGCACTGTCAACTACCGTGGGCTGTGGTGCGATCGTGCCCGGGGCGGGGTCCGTGGGCACGACGGAGACGCCGGTACGGGCGTGCGTCCGGACGACGTCGAGCACCTCGTGCTCGGCGACGAGGACGTCCGCGCTCGCCAGCGCCTCCACGGCGCGCAGAGTCAGCAGTCCCGGATCCCCGGGTCCGGCACCCAGAAAGGTGACGTGCCCGTGGTCCAGGCCGGAGGGAAGGGTGGTGGGGCTCAATGTGCTCGCTCCCCCATCAGACCGGCCGCGCCCTGGGCAAGCATCTCGGCGGCGAGCTCGCGACCGAGCGTCATTGCCTGGTCATGCGTCTCGGGCACGGGACCGGTGGTGGACAGCTGCACCGTACGGGAGCCGTCGGTCGTACCGACAACCCCTCGCAGGCGCATTTCCTTGACAATCTGCCCGTCGGCCAGAAGGTCGGCCAGCGCCCCCACAGGTGCGCTGCAACCGGCCTCCAGGGCGGCGAGCAGTGACCGTTCGGCCGTTACGGCGGCCCGCGTGAACGGGTCGTCGAGTTCGCCGAGCGCGGCGACGAGGTCGGCATCGGATGCCGCGCACTCGATCGCCAGTGCCCCCTGGCCGGGGGCGGGCAGAACCGTGTCTATCGACAGGAAGTCGGTGACCTCGTCGCCGCGCCCGAGCCGGTTGAGCCCGGCGGCGGCCAGGACGACCGCGTCCAGTTCGCCGTCGTGCACGTACCGGATGCGGGTGTCGACGTTCCCCCGGATCGGCACCGTCTCGATGCCGAGGCCGTGGGTGCGGGCGTACGCGTTCAGCTGGGCCGCCCTGCGCGGCGAACCGGTCCCGACGCGGGCCCCGTCCGGCAGGTCGGTGAACTTCAGCGCGTCCCTGGCGACGAGTACGTCCCTGGGGTCCTCGCGGACGGGGATCGCGGCCAGCGTCAGCCCCTCGGGCTGCGCCGTCGGCAGGTCCTTCAGCGAGTGAACGGCGAAGTCGACGTCCCCGGCGAGCAGCGCGTCGCGCAGCGCGGTGACGAACACGCCCGTCCCGCCGATCTGCGCGAGGTGCTCGCGGGAGGTGTCGCCGTACGTCGTGATCTCGACGAGTTCGACCGCCCGGCCGGTCACCTGCCGTACGGCCTCGGCGACCTGCCCGGACTGGGCCATGGCGAGCTTGCTCCGCCTCGTCCCGAGTCTCAGTGCTCTTTCTCTCATGCCGGGTCCTTCTCGTCCGTTGCCCGGGACACGGCGGCGACCGTCTCCTGGTCGAGGTCGAACAGGGTCCGCAGCGCGTCCGCGTACCCGGCGCCGCCGGGCTCCGCCGCGAGCTGCTTGACCCGTACGGTCGGTGCGTGCAGCAGCTTGTCGACGACGCGCCGCACGGTCTGGGTGATCTCGGCCCGGTGCTTGTCGTCGAGCCCCGGCAGCCGCCCCTCCAGCCGCGCGATCTCGCCGGCCACCACGTCCGCGGCCATCGTGCGCAGGGCGACGACGGTCGGTGTGATGTGCGCGGCGCGCTGCGCGGCCCCGAAAGCGTTCACTTCGTCCGACACGATCCGCCGGACCTGGTCGACGTCGGACGCCATCGGCGCGTCCGCGCTGGCCTCGGCCAGCGACTCGATGTCCACCAGCCGCACCCCGCCCACCCGATGCGCGGCCGGGTCGATGTCCCTCGGCATCGCGAGGTCGAGCAGGCACAGCACGGGTTCGGCGGCCGGGACGACGTCGAGGGCCCTCTCGGGACGGCGGCGCTCCGGAATCCGGCCGATCGTCGCGGCGGTCTGCGCGAGCGCCGAGATCAGCTCGGCCTCCCGCTCGGCCCGCCGGTCGGCCGCCCCGCTCGTCCCGGTCTCCACCCACGCGGCGTGCTGCTCCAGCGTCGCCGCGTCCATCCCGGCGACGGCCGCGTCCCCGGCGACGGAGAACCCCTGCTGGACGGCTCCGAGGTCGAGGGGACAGGAATCTTCCGTGGGCTGCGGTTTGACGACGGTCAGCGCGGGAACGGCGTCGACGACCGCCGCCTCCGTGAAGACCCGCCCCTCGACGGCCCGAGCGACATCCTCACCGGTCAGCACGGTCCCCGTGGCCCCGGTACAGGACACGGCAAGATCCACACGCGCCAACTCGCCCGGCACCGATTCCATCGGGACCGCGCGAGCCGTAACGTCCGTACCGCCGTCGTTCAGTATCTCGGCAAGCCGCGCAGCACGATCAAAAGTCCGGTTGGCGACGACGATCTCCGCAGCCCCCGCCCGCGCAATCGTCGCGGCGGCCAGCGAGGACATCGACCCGGCGCCGATGACCAGCACCGACTTCCCGCGCACCCACTCCTCGACCGGCGTCTCCCGGGCGAGCTGCTCAAGCCCGAAGGTCACCAGCGACTGCCCGGCCCGGTCGATCCCGGTCTCGGAGTGCGCCCGCTTCCCGACCCTGAGGGCCTGCTGGAACAGGTCGTTCATCAGCCGCCCGGCGCTGTGCAGGTCCTGCGCCTTCGCGAGGGAGTCCTTCAGCTGCCCGAGGATCTGCCCCTCGCCGACGACCATGGAGTCGAGCCCGCACGCCACGGAGAACATGTGGTGGACGGCGCGGTCCTCGTAATGCACGTACAGGTAAGGCGTCAGCTCGTCGAGCCCGACCCCGCTGTGCTGCGCGAGCAGCGTCGACAGCTCGGCGACCCCGGCGTGGAACTTGTCGACGTCCGCGTACAGCTCGATGCGGTTGCAGGTGGCGAGGACGGCGGCCTCGGCGGCCGGGTCGGCGGCGACCGTGTCCTGGAGGAGCTTGACCTGCGCGTCCGCGCTGAGGGAGGCCCGCTCCAGGACGCTCACGGGAGCGGTGCGGTGGCTCAGGCCCACGACGAGGAGACTCATGCCGGCATCACCGCGGGGACGTCCCCGTCGGGCCCCTGCTCGGAGTCGGCGGCCGGCACCGGCGCGGACGCGCCCTCGGCGATCTCGCCGGCCTTGCGCTGCTCGTGGAAGGCGAGGATCTGGAGTTCGATCGAGAGGTCGACCTTGCGGACGTCGACGCCGTCCGGGACGGTCAGCACGGTCGGCGCAAAGTTCAGGATGGACGTCACCCCGGCGGCCACGAGCCGGTCGCAGACCTGCTGGGCGACGCTCGGCGGGGTGGTGATGACGCCGATGGAGACGCCGTTGTCCTGGATGATCCGCTCCAGGTCGTCACTGTGCCGGACACCCATCCCGGCGACCTGACGGCCCTCCATGGCCGGATCGGCGTCGATGAGAGCGGCCACCCGGAAGCCACGCGAGGCGAACCCGCCGTAGTTGGCGAGGGCGGCGCCGAGGTTACCGATGCCGACGATGACGACCGGCCAGTCCTGGGTGAGGCCCAGCTCGCGGGAGATCTGGTAGACGAGGTACTCGACGTCGTAGCCGACACCGCGCGTTCCGTACGAACCCAGGTAGGAGAAGTCCTTGCGCAGCTTGGCGGAGTTGACCCCCGCCGCGGCCGCGAGCTCCTCGGAGGAGACCGTGGGCACCGAGCGCTCCGACAACGCGGTCAGGGCACGGAGGTACAGCGGAAGCCTGGCGACGGTGGCCTCGGGAATCCCTCGGCTACGGGTCGCCGGTCGGTGAGTTCGGCCAGTTGCCACGGTGCTCCTGCGGGTAGCGCGGGGCTGTGGGCGGTCATACGTCCCCGGACCGCCCCGTCGAATGCAGGCTATGTCTTTGTGAACGCGTGCACAAAGATGGTGTCCGATTTGCCCGGCCAACGTGACCGGGGTCACGCGTTTCACTCCACGCGTCACTCCTGGGGGCAAAACCGCTCACGCTCCTCACGAATCTCGCCCCCAAGACCAGCCGACCATCGATCCTAAGCGACATTCGTACGTCTTTGGACTAGCTGGTCAGTACCTTCCGCAACCTCTCCTCGTTGACCCGCCAGAACGTGTGCTGCTCGCCGTCCACGAGAACGACCGGAATCTGCTCCCAGTAGGCGTCGTGCAGCGCGCTGTCCTGCTGGATGTCCTTCTTCTCCCACTCCACCCCGAGTTCCCCGCACACCCGCGCGACCACCGCCTCGGCGTCCTCGCAGAGATGGCAGTCAGGCTTGCCGATCAAGGTGACGTGCCTGGGAACGGAGGGCTTACGCCGGAAGAGCGGAGTCATGCACCCCATTCTGTCGCGGAGGTGTCGAGTTGTAGTGGAGAGTTCACACCCCCCGAACCTCACCGATCCGGAAGCCACTCATCGGACTGGCTATGCTCACGACATGGCCGCTCTCGGATGGCTCACTCCCCGTAGGCGCTCCGCCACGGCGCGCAGTGTGTTGGCAGGCGAGGCCTCGGCAGAGGCCGCGCGGAAGTCCTCCAAAGAGGACGAGCAGAAGAACAAAACGCAGGACGCGGAGCCTGAGTTCCCCGTCCAGGGCGACGACAAGGCCGCCGCGTTCTTCGACCTCGACAACACCGTCATGCAAGGCGCTGCCCTCTTCCACTTCGGCCGCGGCCTGTACAAGCGGAAGTTCTTCGAGACCCGCGACCTCGCCCGGTTCGCCTGGCAACAGGCCTACTTCCGTCTGGCCGGCAACGAGGACCCCGAGCACATGCAGGACGCCCGGGACTCCGCCCTCTCCATCGTCAAGGGCCACCGCGTCGCCGAACTCCAGTCGATCGGCGAGGAGATCTACGACGAGTACCTCGCCGACCGCATCTGGCCCGGCACCCGAGCCCTCGCCCAGGCCCACCTCGACGCCGGCCAGAAGGTGTGGTTGGTCACAGCGGCCCCCATCGAGATCGCCCGCGTCATCGCCCGCCGCCTCGGCCTCACCGGCGCCCTCGGCACGGTCGCGGAGTCGGTGGACGGCGTCTACACGGGCAAGTTGGTGGGCGAACTCCTCCACGGCCCGGCAAAAGCGGAAGCGGTCCGCGCATTGGCAGCAGCGGAGGCCCTGGACCTCTCCCGCTGCGCGGCTTACAGCGACAGCCACAACGACATCCCCATGCTGTCGTTGGTAGGCCACCCCTACGCGATCAACCCCGACTCCAAACTCCGCAAACACGCCCGCAAGTTGGACTGGCGTCTTCGCGATTATCGGACGGGCAGAAAAGCGGCAAGGGTAGGCATCCCGGCAGCGGCAGGCGTTGGAGCGGTAGCAGGCGGAACGGCGGCAGCGATCGCGCTGAGCCGCAGAAAACGCTGATTTCGAACGTACGGGGCCCAGTTGCCGGTTTAGGGGTGCGGGGAACTGCGCGACCAGCCACAACGCGCCCGCACCCGGCACAACACGCCCCGCCCCCTCTCTCGTAGCCGATCTTTTTCGATCAACGACCGCTCAAAACAACAAACTTGATCCACCCCCAATCGATCACAAACCCCACGTAATCGAAGTTTTGAGCAACTCGGCGTAGCAGCACCTTCACGAAGCGTTATTCTCCTCAAACGCATTCCGGGACCCGTCCACCCCTACAACAGGTGACCGGCCCCGCACTGCACGTGATGAGAAGCTCTGCCTCTGGGAGACCCGTGTACCCACACGTCGGGGTTGACGCCTCGGGCCTGGCTACGCTGCGCGAATCGATCGCAACGCTCAAGGAAACGCTGCGCGGCTGTGTCCCACCCGCGTTCGGCGTCCCCGCCTTCGCCACCGCCACCCCCGTCGGCGCGTGCTACGCGCTCGCCGACGGGGGCACCACCGTCGGCAGACGGGGCCGCGCGACCGCGACCGCGTCCACGCCGGCCAGGCGCCCTGCCGCGGACAGCGACAGCGCCCGGATGATGGACCTCGTCGAACGGGCCCAGGCCGGCGAGGCCGAGGCGTTCGGCTGTCTGTACGACCAGTACAGCGACACCGTCTACCGGTACATCTACTACCGCGTGGGCGGCAAGGCGACCGCCGAGGACCTGACGAGCGAGACGTTCCTGCGCGCGCTGCGCAGGATCGGCACCTTCACCTGGCAGGGCCGTGACTTCGGCGCCTGGCTGGTGACGATCGCCCGCAACCTCGTCGCCGACCACTTCAAGTCGAGCCGCTTCCGGCTGGAGGTGACGACCGGCGAGATGCTCGACGCGAACGAGGTGGAGCGCTCACCGGAGGACTCCGTCCTGGAGTCCCTGTCGAACGCCGCGCTGCTGGACGCCGTACGCCGGCTCAACCCCCAGCAGCAGGAGTGCGTGACGCTCCGCTTCCTCCAGGGCCTGTCCGTCGCGGAGACCGCGCGGGTGATGGGGAAGAACGAGGGTGCGATCAAGACCCTCCAGTACCGCGCCGTCCGCACGCTGGCCAGGCTGCTGCCGGAAGACGCGCGGTAACCGAACCGGTTCTCCAACTCACTTTCAGTGAAAGTCCGTTGACTTCCCGATCCGATCATCCTCAGTCCGTAACCCAAGTGCCGCGCCATTCGTTGAGCGGGATACAGGCTCCCTGTGGTCACGTTCCGGCCGCCCCCGATCACCCGATCGTGTGGAAGCGGTCGAGGACGTGCAACCTCCAAGCCCCCAGGGGAGTCGACCGTGATGACGAGAGGAGGTGCCGCCAGTGATCGCGAACGTATCGGCACACCGGCGGGCGAACGCCTTCGCCCAGGCCCTGGAGGATTCCGACCGGGGCGCGGCGGCCGAGCAGTCCGAGGAATCGCCGCCGGCGGACGACACCGCGCAGGTCCGGCTGCTGTCTCTGACGGCGGACCTCGCGGAGTTGCCCAAGCCGGTGCTGGACCCCGAGGTCAAGGTCGTCCAGCGGGCGCAGTTGGTCGCCGCGATGGAAGCCATGCTGCAAGGGGGCGAGGCTCCGTCGGTCCCTGAACAGCGCGGCCACCGTGCCGCGAAACACCGGGCGCTCGGCAGGCTCCGTCCGACGAGCCGGCTCGCCAAGGGCCTCACGGCCGGCGGGCTGAGCGTGAGCGTCGCGGCGGGTGCGTTCGGCGGGGTGGCCGCCGCGAGTTCGGACGCCCTGCCGGGTGACTCGCTGTACGGGCTGAAGCGCGGCATCGAGGACTTCAAGCTGACGTACCTGGCGGACGACGACACCGAGCGCGGCCAGGCGTACCTGGACCAGGCGTCGACGCGGCTGAACGAAGCGCGCCGCCTCCTCGACCGGGGCCGGGGCAGCCACCTCGACCACGAGTCGCTGGGCGAGATCCGCCGCACCCTCTCGGGCATGACCCACGACGCGACCGAGGGCCACCGCCTGCTCCACGCGGCCTACGAACGCGACCCGGAATCCCTCGGCCCGATGCAGGCCCTCTCCGCCTTCTCCCGCTCCCACCGCCAGGTCTGGGGAAGCCTCCGCGACAGCCTCCCGGTCCAGCTGGGCGACGTCAGCGAACAGGTCACGTCGGTCTTCGACGCGATGGACGAAGAGGTCGCCCCCCTCCAGTCCCTGCTCCCCCAGCCCCCCGCCGAAGGCCCGAACACCCCCCGCACCCCGGGCTCCACCCCGTCGGGCACGAAGAACTCCCACACCCCGGGTTCCACCCCCCCGAACACGAACTCCACCCCCTCGACCCACACCACCCCGGGCCACTCCACCCCGGCCACCCCCTCCACCCCGTCCTCCGACGACGGCCTCCTGGGCGGCAACACCGGCGGCCTCCTGGACCCCCCACAACACCTCCCCACCACCCCGGCCCTCCCCACCCCCAACCCCCCGGACGTCACCATCCCCCCGCTGCTCCCCGGCCTCCTTCCCGGCCTGGGCATCAACAGCGAGGACGCGGAGTAACACTCGGCAGAAGGGCGCCCCACCTGAGGTGGGGCGCCCTTTCTCTGTCCTGATGTCAGAAAAACACCGACCTCCGCTGCACCAACAACTTGGCCCCTCCCATCTGCCGCCCTCGCACCGCTCTGCGGGCTTCGCGCGGCTGCGCCGAACTCCGTCCGGCGACTCCAGCCCCCGAGCGCCGACAGCCCCGGACGCCCTGACCCCGTCAGAAGAACACCGACCTCCGCTGCACCAGCAACTTGTACAGCGTGTGCTGGATCTGCTCCCGCACCTGATCCGTCAGGTTGAACATCAGCATCGGATCCTCCGCCGCCTCCGGCGAATACCCGTCCGTCGGGATCGGCTCCCCGAACTGGATCGTCCACTTGGTCGGAAGCGGAACGGCGCCGAGGGGGCCGAGCCAGGGGAATGTCGGGGTGATCGGGAAGTAGGGGAAGCCCAACACCCGAGCCAGCGTCTTCGCGTTGCCGATCATCGGATAGATCTCCTCCGCGCCGACGATCGAGCAGGGGATGATCGGCACCCCCTTGCGGAGAGCGGTGGAGACGAAGCCGCCTCTCCCGAAGCGCTGGAGTTTGTACCGCTCGCCGAACGGCTTGCCGAGGCCCTTGAACCCCTCGGGCATGACGCCGACCAGCTCCCCCTGGCCGAGGAGCCGGTCGGCGTCCTCACCGCAGGCGAGGGTGTGTCCGAGCTTGCGGGCGAGTTCGTTGACGACGGGCAGGACGAAGACCAGGTCGGCGGCGAGGAGCCGTAGATGCCGGTCGGCGGGATGGTGGTCATGGACGGCGACCTGCATCATCAGCCCGTCGAGCGGCAGCGTCCCCGAGTGGTTGGCGACGATCAGCGCACCCCCCTCGGAGGGGATGTTCTCGATGCCCTTCACCTCGACCCGGAAGTATTTCTCGTACACCGGCCGCAGCAGCGACATCAGCACCTGGTCGGTGAGCTCCGCGTCGAACCCGAAGTCGTCGACCTCGTACTCCCCGGTCAGCCGCCGCCGCAGGAACGACAGCCCGCCCGCGATACGCCGCTCGACGGACTGGGGTTCCTGTGGTGTCACCGGAACATCATCGCGCTCGACAGGCTTGGTGGGCAGGGTCTGGACCTCACCGTTTCCCCGCTTCGACAGCCCCCGCCGCCGCGCCGGGCGCGGCACGGCACCGGTCCTGGCCCGGTCGTCGTCGAACGGAATGACCTTGGCGTCCGCCATCGTCGACACGCTCCTCACTTCGCGCTGGGCGTCGAAAAGTCCGGCAGGTGGAGCGGGGCCAGCGCCGCGACCCGGTCGACGGCGCCGGAGATCCGCTCCGGGGGCAGCAGCCCCGGCCCCTGGCCGCACGCGAAGTCCGCGAACGTCCCGGCGGTCGTGTACGCCGGCGTGAAGCCGAGCGCCTCCCGCATGAGGGCCGTCGACACGACCCGCCCGTGCGTCAGCAGCCGGATCTGCTCCGGCGAGAAGTCCGTCATCCCGAGCGTCCGCACGAGCGACCCCGCCCAGGTGACCGCCGGCAGCAGCAGCGGCACGGTCGGCCGCCCGAGCCTGCGCGAGCACTGCGACAGCAACAGCACGCCGTCCCCCGCGATGTTGAACGTCCCGCTGTTGACCGTCCCCGGCACCGGTTCGTGCGACGCGATCCGCAGGACCTCGACGACGTCGTCCTCATGGACGAACTGAAGCCGCGGGTCGTATCCCAACACCGTGGGCAGCACGGGCAGTTCGAAGTACGACGCGAGCGGCGTCTCCGCCCCGGGCCCCAGGATGTTGGCGAACCGCAGCACGCAGACAGCCACATCGGGCCGCCGCCGAGCGAACCCCCGCACATACCCCTCGACCTCGACGGCGTCCTTCGCGAACCCCCCGCTGGGCAGCGACTTCGCGGCGGTCGACTCGGTGAAAACCGCCGGATCCCGCGAAGCCGACCCGTACACGTTCGTACTCGACTTCACGACCAGCCGCCGCACCCCCGGCGCCTTCTGGCACGCCCCCAGCAACTGCATCGTCCCGATGACGTTGGTCTCCTTGACCGACGTCCGACTCCCACTCCCGAGCGGAGTCCCGGTCACATCCATGTGGACGACGGTGTCGGCGCCGCTCTCCGCGAGCACCCGGGCGATGGTCGGCTGGCGGATGTCCGCCTGGACGAACCCGGCGTCCCCGAGCGAGTGCTCGGGCCGTACGACGTCCACCCCGATCACCCGGTCCACGCGCGGGTCCCGCTGGAGCCGCCGCACGAACCGTCCCCCCAGCCTGCGGGCCACTCCGGTGACAAGCACGACCTTCCCCAAGATCAGCGCCTTCCTTCCAGGGCCTGGTGTTGGGTGCCAACCTAGCGGTTCGGTGTTGCGCTGTGATGACTGCCCGGCGCGGGTGGCGACAAAGGGCCGGGAAATGCGTGTGGCCCCCACCGGAAATTCCGGGAGGGGCCACACCACGCGTACGCGCCGCGCATCGATTCAAGTCGTAAGCGCTAAGGCTTACTTCTTGTTACGACGCTGGACACGCGTCCGCTTCAGCAGCTTGCGGTGCTTCTTCTTCGCCATCCGCTTACGCCGCTTCTTGATTACAGAGCCCACGACAACCCTCGCTCACTTCTCATCACTCGGTGCTGGGCGCCGGGGCCCACACGACCTACGAGGGGCCAGCCTACCCGCCTGAGCGCTGAGGCCGTAATCGAGGGGGTCGGGGGAGATCGGAAGAGCCCTGTACTGATCCCCCCCAGGTCAGCCGTCAGGCGGTTTCCACCCCCACATAGCTCTCGCGGAGGTACTCGTGCACCGCTTGTTCGGGGACGCGGAAGGACCGCCCCACCCTGATAGCGGGCAGATGACCGCTGTGCACCAACCGGTACACGGTCATCTTGGAGACGCGCATCACCGCGGCGACTTCCGCCACGGTAAGGAACACAACCTCGTTGAGAGGCCGATCAGCTGCCATGACAACACCTGAACCTTCCGCACTCGACGGCCACCGGCTTCCCCTTCCGGTAACTCTTCGTCGTTGCGTGCTCACTCCCCAATGTAGGGGCGGGTGATGCGAGTGGGGAAGAGGTGCACCCCAAGGCAGTCCTACTGTGACAGACACGCTCGATTGAGTACGTAGCGGGTCAGCGGCAAGTAGTAATCGGACCGCACGCCGTCATCAACCGGAACGGCGACGGACACGACCCCCTCGGCCTGACCCACGAACACCGCGGGGTCATCGGTATCGGCGAGCCCAATGGCCTCACACCCCAGCTGACCTGCTCCGCAGACCCAGCCGTGGTCCCCGATGACGAGGTCGGGCAACCGCTTGCCGGCCGCCGCGAGGGCCTCCAGCGCGAGCCGAACCGGGAGGGGTGAGTGCGTGTGCGCGCCCGCCTCCGGGCCGGCTTCTTCGACTCCCGGTTCGAGGAGGCGGCCGACTCCTCGTACGTACTCAAGGATGTGCGTGCGTAGACCGAACCGGGTCGTCATGTCGACAGAGAGACCCTTCGCGGGTGTGAGGACTTCACACCCCGCCGTCGACAAAGCGTCCACGATCCCCCGGTAAAACCCCCCTAACCGCCCCGGATGCCCCGTCCCCACCAACACGCCCCCGTTACGCAGAGCTACATCCCTGATCCGATCCGCAAACGCATCGAGCCCCGCGACGGTCTTGGCGGGCTCAATCCAATCCCGCCCGGAAACAACCCCCAGATCGTCCGAAACCCCACACTCGTCAGCCATCACCCGCACCACGTCCCCCATCCCCCACACCCCCCGGGGCACCACCCCCAACCGCACCCGCGGATCCCCTTGCACAAACAACCGATAATTCCTCAGACTCCGCTCCCGCTCGGTCCCCACCTCCCCCGAAATCCCCACCCCGACGAGATACTCCCGCAACGCCTCAGCACTGAACACGACACGATACTCCCGCCCCCACCCCACCCAAACCCACAAGTAACCCCCACATAAACCTACTTGGCCTAACCCCCACCCCAAACCCCGGCCAGCCGCCGCTTCTTCCAGGAGTGCGGGGCTGTGCGGATACGCAACTCCTCCACGCAGCCGGCCCTCCTACCCCGCCATACCCACAGCTCGCGCCGCGCCCACCATCTCGGGTGATTCCGGCAAGTAGGCGACTGCGGGCCCGTCGTGGCTGGTCGCGCCCACGCGGCGGAGTCGCATATCGATACAGCCCCGCACCCCTGAAAGGCGGCTACGCCGCACCCACCCACAGCCACGTCTCCTCCCCCGCCTCAGCTGCGGGCAGTCGTGCCGCTAGGGGCGGCACGGGTGGGCGCAGCGGCACCCCGCAAGCGCGGGTGAGTGAACCGCCCCCCACCCCAGCCCCCACCGGACCCGCACCCGAACCGCAGCCGCCCCAACCCCCTACGCCAACAACCCCCGCAACGGAAACACAGCCCGCCGAGCCGCCAGCACAGCCTGATCCACCCGGTCCCCAGGGTCGTACCCCGCCTCCCAGGAAGCCCAACTCACCGGCCACCGCCCATCAGTCATCCGAGCCGGCGCCAACTGCCGAGTCCGAGCGAAGACTTGCTCCCGCCACACCTCAGGAATCACGGTCTCCGGCGAAATCTCCTTCCCGGAGGCAACCCCCACGAGATGCGCCCAGGACCGAGGCACGACATCCACGACGGAATACCCGCCCCCACCCAACGCGACCCATTTCCCCCCGGCGTATTCATGCGCCAACTCATGACAGGCGACCTGAACAGCCCGCTGCGCATCCAGAGAAACCGCCAGATGAGCCAACGGATCCTCGAAATGCGTATCGGCCCCATGCTGACTCACCACCACATCCGGCCGAAACTCCGCCACCAACTCCGGCACCACAGAATGAAAGGCCCGCACCCACCCCGCATCCCCCGTCCCCGCCGGCAACGGCACATTCACCGCCGACCCCTCAGCCACCCCCGAGGCCCCCGTCTCCTCCGCCCACCCGGTCTGCGGAAACAACGTCCGAGGATGCTCGTGCAACGAAATCGTCAGCACCCGGGGATCCTCCCAGAACGCCGCCTGCACCCCGTCCCCGTGATGCACATCCACATCGATGTACACCACCCTCTCCGCCCCCAACTCCAGCAACCGCGCGATGGCAAGAGCGGCGTCGTTGTAGATGCAGAACCCGGCGGCCCCACCAGGCATCGCATGATGAAGCCCTCCGGCGAAGTTGACGGCATGCGACACCTCCCCCCGCCACACAGCCTCAGCCGCCCCCACGGACAACCCCCGATGAGCGAACTGACTTGATGCATCCCGGCGAACGCAGGATCGTCCACGGTCCCGAGCCCGTACCCCTGATCGGCGTCCCGAGGATCCGCCGACGCCACCTTCACCGCGTCGATGTAGTCCTGCCGATGCACGAGCCGCAACGTCGACTCCCCCGCGGCCTTCGCCGAAACAACCTCCACCTCCCGGTCCAGCCCGAGCGCCCCCACCAACCCCCAGGTCAGCTCAAGCCGAACGGGATCCATCGGATGCCCGTCCCCGAAGTCGTACCCCGTTACCGCTTCATCCCACATCAGCTGTGCGCGCCCGCTCATGCCCGCCACCGTATCGGTCCCCCCGCGTCTCGAACGACCGGGCATACAGGACAGTGACCAGCACCAACCCCATCGGCACGAGCATGGCCCCCCGATAACTCCACGCGTCCCCGATCACCCCCACCAACGGCGAACCCACCAGGAACCCCACGTAGTTGAAGATGTTCAACCGCGCGACGGCCCCATCGGACGCCCCCGGGAACAACCGCCCCGCCGCGGCGAACGTCTGCGGCACGATCACACACAACCCCACCCCCACCAGCGTGAACCCCACCATCCCCACCCACGCCCCCGGCGCCCCCGCGACCACCACGAACCCCCCGGCCGCCACCAACGCCCCCACCCGCACCACGACGACGGCCCCGAACCGCCGCACCCCGTAGTCCCCGATGGCCCGCCCGACCAGCATGGTCACCATGTAGACGTTGTACGGCACCGTTGCGAGCTGCTCCGAACTCCCCAGCACGTCCTGGAGGTACTTGGCACTCCAGTTGGACACGGTGGAGTCCCCGATATAGGCGAACGCCATGACAAGACACAGCGGCAGCAACACCTTGAACGCCAGCCCGTCACCCCCCTTCGCCGCCCCCTCCTCGACCTCAACTCCCTTGCCCCCGTCGACATACCACCGACTCCCCACCAACGCCGCCGGCAACAACACCCCCACGACCGGCAGATACAGCACCCACAACGCCAACTCCCAGTGCGCCCCCACCCAAGCGAGCGACGACCCGACGATCCCCCCGAGACTGAACGCCGCGTGGAAGCTCAGCATGATGCTGCGCCCGTACTCCCGCTGAAGACTCACCCCCAGCATGTTCATCGTCGCGTCCAACGCCCCGAGCGACAGCCCGAACACCGCGAGCGCCACCGCGAGTTGAACGGTCCCGTGCCCCGCCCCGACCCCCACCAACGCCAGCAGCACCACCGGCTGGGCCCACCGCAGCACAACGCTCGGCGCAGCCCTCCGCACGACCCGCTCGGACGCCACACTCCCGGCCCCCGCGAGCACCGGCACGGCCGCCAGGTACACCGGCAACAGCCCGTCGGACACCCCGTACCGGTCCTGGATCGCCGGAATCCGGGTCACCAGCAGAGCGAACGCGGCCCCCTGAGCAAAGAAGCTGAACGCCAACGAGGCCCTACCGCGCCGCAGCACTTCTGTCATGGCGGCGAGCGTAGGGCCCCGGCGTACTCATGGGTAGATCAAGCCAAAGATGAATTTCCCTCAGCTCTAGGCGAGACCGGCATGCGGCTCCCGGCCCGGCCGGCACTCAGCCGAGCAACAGCTCCACCAGCTCCCCCGGCTCGGAGTACAGCCGCGAGGCCCCCACAAGCCGCTCAGCGGGCGTCATGCCCGTGAATCCGACGACGTCCATCCCGGCCGCGACCCCGGCCCGCACCCCCAGCGGTGAGTCCTCGACGACCACACACCGCCCCGGCACCACCCCCATCCGTTCGGCCGCGTACAGAAACAGATCCGGCGCCGGCTTCCCCTTCCCCACATCCTGCGCGCTGAAGACCCGCCCCTCCCCGAAGAACCCCGCCAGCCCTGCCACCCGATGCCCCACCCGAATCCGCTCATGGCTCCCGGACGACCCCACGCAGTAGGGCACCCCTTCCGCCGCCAGCCTCTCCAGCACCTCCACGATCCCCGCCACCGGCTTCAGCTCCCGCTCGAAAGCAGCGAACACCCGCGAGTGAAAGACCTCGTCGAACTCCTCCGGCAACCGCTCCCCGGTCCGCTCGAAAACCAACTCATGGATCCGGTGCATCGCGGACCCCATGTAGTCCCGGATCGACTCCTCGTACGACGTCGGATGCCCGACCTCGGTGAGATATTCAGCGAGCAGCCGATTGGAAATGGGCTCGCTGTCGACGAGCACCCCGTCATTGTCGAAGATCACCAGGTCGTAGCGCATACCTGAACCCTAAACGCAGAAAACCCCCGCACCTTAAGGTGCGGGGGTCTCCCGGAATGATTGTTCGGCGGCGTCCTACTCTCCCACAGGGTCCCCCCTGCAGTACCATCGGCGCTGTGAGGCTTAGCTTCCGGGTTCGGAATGTAACCGGGCGTTTCCCTCACGCTATAACCACCGAAACACTATGAAACTGACAACCGCACCGCATGTGGCCATACGGGGTTGTTCGTGGTTTCAGAACCAACACAGTGGACGCGAGCAACTGAGGACAAGCCCTCGGCCTATTAGTACCAGTCACCTCCACCCCTTACAGGGCTTCCAGATCTGGCCTATCAACCCAGTCGTCTACTGGG
>NZ_JBTYMC010000004.1:0-68731 GCF_054880855.1 Streptomyces sp. S6
CCGCGAGGGCGACGGCGCTACGGGCGTGCCGGTCCTGGGCACTGTCCGCCAGCGCGGACCGCAGCCAGTCGGGGAAACCCCGGTCCGCCGTCGACCTGCGCCACTGCTCCCTGTGCCTGCTCCAGCAGGACGTGCGCGTTCGTTCCGCTGATGCCGAAGGAGGAGACCGCCGCGCGGCGCGGACGGCCGGTCTCCGGCCAGTCGATGCTCTCCTGGAGAAGGCGGACGTTCCCGGCGGACCAGTCGACGTGCGGGGTCGGCTCGTCGGCGTGGAGGGTGCGCGGGAGTTGGCCGTTGCGCATGGCGAGGACCATCTTGATGACGCCGACGACGCCCGCGGCCCAGTTGGTGTGGCCGATGTTGGACTTGACCGAGCCGAGCCACAGGGGCTGGTCCTCGGGCCGGTCCTGGCCGTAGGTCTCGATCAGGGCGCCCGCTTCGATGGGGTCGCCGAGGGGGGTGCCGGTGCCGTGGGCCTCGACGGCGTCGACGTCGCTCGGGGAGAGGCCGGCCTTGGCGAGGGCGGCGCGGATGACCTTCTGCTGGGCGACGCCGTTCGGCGCGGTCATGCCGTTGCTGGCGCCGTCCTGGTTGATCGCGCTGCCGCGTACGACGGCGAGGACGGGGTGGCCGTTGCGGCGGGCGTCGGAGAGGCGTTCCACAAGGAGCATGCCGGCGCCTTCGGCCATGGCGAATCCGTTGGCCTGCGCGGAGAACGCCTTGGAGCGGCCGTCGGGGCAGACACCACGCTGGCGGCTGAAGTAGACGGGCCAGGCGAGGTCGCCGAAGATCCACACGCCGCCGGCCAGCGCGAGGGAGCACTCGCCCGCCTGGAGGGCCTGCACGGCGAGGTGCAGGGAGACCAGGGACGAGGAGCAGGCGGTGTCGACGGAGACGGCGGGGCCTTCGAGGCCGAGCGTGTAGGCGACGCGGCCGGAGGCGACGCTGCCCGCGATGCCGGTCTGGAGGTGGCCCTCGTAGGTATCGGGCAGGGCGTTGCCGTAGCCGGAGTGGGTGGCGCCGACGAAGACGCCGGTGTCCGAGCCGCGCAGGCCGGTCGGGTCGAGGCCCGCTCGTTCGAGGGTCTCCCACGCGAGTTCCAGCAGGAGTTGCTGCTGCGGGTCCATGGCGGTGGCCTCGCGGGGCGAGATGCCGAAGAACGCGGCGTCGAAGTCGCCGGCGTCGTGGAGGAAGCCGCCTCGGGAGCAGTAGTGGGTGCCGGTGTGCTCGGGGTCGGGGTCGTAGAGCTGCGCGAGGTCCCAGCCCCGGTTGGCGGGGAAGGGGGAGGTGGCGTCGGTGCCGGTCTTGAGGAGGTCCCAGAAGTCCTCGGGTCCGGTGACGCCGCCGGGGGTGCGGCAGGCCATGGCGACGATCGCGATCGGGTCGTCGTCCGTGCGGGTGGTGCGGCGCGGGGTGGGAAGGCCGGTCTCGGGTGCTTCGCCGAGGAGGTGGGCCTTGACCGAGCGGACGAGTGCCTCGGGGGTCGGGTAGTCGTAGACGAGGCTGACGGGGAGGGTGAGTCCGGTGGCGGCGACGAGGCGGTTGCGCAGGTCCACGGCGGTCAGGGAGTCGAAGCCGATCTCCTTGAACGTGTGGCGGGGGTCGGTCTCGTCGGCGGAGGCGTGTCCGAGGGACGCGGCCACGTGTGCCTGGACGAGGTCCGTGAGCAGTGCGGTGGCCTCGGTCCCCGACAGTCCTGCCAGGCGTTCGCGCAGTTCCGCGGCGCCGGCGGGGGTCCTGGTGCGGGTCGAGGGGGCCGCGACGATCTGGCCGGTGGCGTTGAGGAGGGTGCCGGTGGCGTCGAGCCAGTAGCGGGTGCGCTGGAAGGCGTAGGTGGGGAGTTCGGCGACGGGGGTGGCGGGCAGGAGCGTCGGCCAGGTGATGTCGACGCCGCCGCAGTGGGCCTCGGCGAAGGAGTGCAGGAGCCGCAGGGGGCCGCCCTCGTCGCGGCGCAGGGTGCCGGTGACGACGGGGGTGACGGGTTCGTCGTCGGGGTGGGTGCGGTCCTCGAAGATCTCGCCGACCGTGCCGACCAGCAGGGGGTGCGGTGACGTCTCGACGAAGACGCGGCAGCCGGCATCGGCGAGGACGCGGATCGCGGCGTCGAACTCGACGGTCTCGCGCAGCCCGGCGTACCAGTACTCGGCGTCGAGTTCGGGGCCGGTGAGGACCTGTCCGCTCATCGTGGACACCATCGGTATCCGGCCGGGTCGCGGGGTGATCCCGGCGAGCCGCTGCGCGAGGTCGTCCCGGATGCGTTCGACCTGCGGGCTGTGCGAGGCGTAGTCGACGGCGACGGTGCGGGTGCGCAGCCCTTCTGTGGCGCAGACCTCGGCGAAGGCGTCGAGGGCGGTGAGGTCGCCGGAGACGACGGTGGCGTTCGGTCCGTTGACGACGGCGACGCCGAGCGCGCTGTCGTGGCGGGCGAGCAACTCCCGTACGACGGTGGCGGGGGCGGCGATCGAGAGCATGCCGCCCTCGCCGGCCAGCGCCTCCAGGGCGTGGCTGCGCAGGGCGACGGTGCGGGCGGCGTCGGGCAGGGAGAGGATGCCGGCGAAGGTGGCGGCGGCGATCTCGCCCTGGCTGTGTCCGACGACGTAGTCGGGGGTGACTCCGGCGTTCTCCCAGAGCGCGGCCAGGCTGACCATGACGGCCCACAGGGCGGGCTGGACGACGGCGGCGGACTCCAGCGCGGGTGCGCCCGGGGCGCCGGCGAGGACCTCGTCGAGCGTCCAGTCGACGTAGGGGTCCAGTGCGGCGGCGCACTCGGCGAGGCGCGCGGCGAACACGGGTGACGTGGCGGCGAGTTCGCGGCCCATGCCGAGCCACTGGCCGCCTTGTCCGGGGAAGACGAACGCGGTCTTGCCGCGGGCCGCCGAGGCCGAGGCGGTGACGAGTCCAGCGGCGGGTCCGCCGTCGGCCAGCGCGGTGAGCCCGGCGAGGAGTTCGTCGCGGCCGGTGCCGGTGATCGCGGCGCGGTGCTCGAACGTGGCGCGGGTGGTGGCGAGGGACCAGGCGACGGCCGAGGGGGTGAGGTCGGGACGCTGGTCCAGGTGCGCGGCGAGGCGGGCCGCCTGTTCGGCGAGGCCGGCGGGGGTGCGGCTGGAGAGGAGCCAGGCGGTCGGTTCGTCGGGGGTGGCCGTCTGCTCCGCGGCGGTGTGGCTGGAGATCAGCGACGCCGTCCGGTTCTCCGGCGTCACCGAAGGGGTGGGGGCCTGTTCGAGGATGGTGTGGACGTTCGTCCCGCTGATGCCGAAGGAGGAGACGCCGGCGCGGCGGGGGCGGTCCAGGTCGGGCCAGGGGCGGGCCTCGGTCAGGGGGTGGACGGCGGCGGCGGTCCAGTCGACGTCGGCCGTGGGGTGGTCGATGTGCAGGGAGCGGGGCATGACGCCGTGGCGCAGGGCCATGACGGTCTTGATGACGCCGGCCACACCGGCGGCGGCCTGGGTGTGGCCGATGTTCGACTTGACGGAGCCGACGTACAGGGGGCGGCCGTCGGGGCGGGTGCCGCCGTAGCCGGCGATCAGGGAGCGGGCCTCGGTGCGGTCGCCGAGGGGGGTGCCGGTGCCGTGGGCCTCGACGACGTCGATCTCGCCGGGTTCGAGGCCCGCGTCGGCGAGCGCGGCGTGGATGACGGCGCGCTGGGCGCGGTCGTCGGGTGCGGTGAGCCCGTTGCTGGCGCCGTCCGAGTTGGACGCCGTACCCCGGATGACGGCGAGGACGCGGTGGTTGTTGCGCTGGGCGTCCGAGAGGCGCTCCAGCAGGAGGACGCCGACGCCCTCGGACCAGACGGTGCCGTCCGCGTCGGCGGAGAACGCCTTGCAGCGGCCGTCGGGGGCGAGGCCCTTGAGGCGGCTGAAGGCGATGAAGTTGCCGGGGGTCGACATGACGGAGGCGCCGCCGACGACGGCCATCGAGCACTCGTCGCGGCGCAGCGCCTGCGCGGCGAGGTGCAGGGCGACGAGGGAGCTGGACGCGGAGGTGTCGACGGTGACGGCGGGTCCGCGCAGGCCGAGGGTGTAGGAGATGCGGCCGGAGGCGACGCTGCCGGCGGTGCCGGTGAGGAGGTAGCCCTCGATGCCGTCGGGCGCGTCGGACAGGCGGGGGCCGTACTCGCGGGCCTCGGCGCCGACGAACACGCCGGTGCGGCTGCCGCGCAGGGTGGCCGGGTCGAGGCCGGCGCGTTCCAGGGCCTCCCAGGAGACTTCGAGGAGGAGGCGCTGCTGGGGGTCCATGGCGACGGCTTCGCGGGGGGAGACGCTGAAGAAGGCCGCGTCGAAGTCGGCGGCGTCGTCGAGGAACCCGCCGCGTGTGACGTAGCTGCGGCCGGGTGCGGCCGGGTCCGGGTCGTAGAGGGCCTCGACGTCCCAGCCGCGGTCTTCCGGGAAGGGCGAGATGACGTCGCGCTCGTCGGCGACGATCCGCCACAGGTCCTCGGGGGATCTGACGCCGCCGGGGTAGCGGCATGCCATGCCGACGACCGCCAACGGCTCCGGCATGACGGCCTTCTCGGACTCGCTCATTTCTGGTGCTCCCTGGATTTCCCTGCACACGAATCGCGGATCGGCGCACGGCGGGGCAGTCAGCGCACGGCGCCGATCGGCGTGCCGTGTGTGAGTGCGCAGCAGGGCACCATTCGGGCTTGCTTGGTGGAACGCATACGTAGGACCGACCGGACCGGCCGCCGCCCGCGCGCCGTGGTTCTGCGGCGCGCGGGCGGGGCGGTCAGCTCACGCCGAGTTCGGGGGCGGTGACGGTCATGGTGGTGGGGCCCTCGCGGCGGTCGGCGGCGAGGTGCAGTACCTGGATGCCGTCGGCCGCGGGTTCGACCAGGGCGGTCTGCGGTGTCGGTTCGTCGGTGAATCCGGCGAAGCGGTAGGCGATGTCCATCATCCGGTTGCGGTCGGTGCGCCGGAAGTCCGCGACCAGGTGGGCGCCGTTGCGGGCGGTCTGGTCCACGAGCCAGTTGAGCAGCACGGATCCGGCGCCGAAGCTGACGACGCGGCAGGAGGTGGCGAGGAGCTTGAGCCGCCAGAACTGGTCGCCGTACTCCAGGAGGATGACGCCGACGGCGCCGTGGGGGCCGAAGCGGTCGGCGAGGTTGACCGTGAGGACCTCGTGGCTGGGGTCGCTCAGCAGGCCGCGGAGCGCCTCGTCGGAGTAGTGGACGCCGGTGGCGTTCATCTGGCTGGTGCGCAGGGTGAGTTCCTCGACCCGGGTGAGGTCGTCGCCGTCCGCGCGCTTGATCTCCATGACCAGGTCGAGGGAGCGCAGGAACTCCTCGTCGGGGCCGTTGAAGGACTCCTTCTCGGCCTCGCGGCGGAAGCCGGCCTGGTACATCTCGCGGCGGCGGCGGGCGTCCTCGGTGACGACCTCGGGGCTGAACTCGGGGAGGCCGAGGAGTTCGGTGAGCTGGTCGGCGCGGTAGGTGCGGACGTCGGGCGTCCCGAACTCGACCTCGGCGCGCTCGGCGGGCTGGTCGTCGATGAACGCGATGGTCTTGATCGCGAAGTTCAGCTGTTCGGCGATCTTCGTCATGGAGTCGGACTTGCGGCCCCAGTTGATCTGGGGGTGCAGGAAGTACTCGGCGAGGCCGAGTTTCTCCAGGCGTTCCCAGGCCAGGTCGTGGTCGTTCTTGCTGGACACCGACTGGAGGATGCCGCGCGAGTCGAGGGTCTCGATGACCTCGCGGGCCCCTTCGAAGAGTTCGACGTCGGGGTCTTCCAGCAGGGTGCCTTGCCACAGCGTGTTGTCCAGGTCCCAGACCAGGCACTTCACCAGGGTGGGCTTGTCGGACACGGAATCCTCCTGCGAGCTTTGCGTGGGGTTTTGTCCTGCGGTGAGGGTTACCGGGTCAGGGACAGCGCGTGCTCGGCCAGGATGAGCTGGCAGATCTCGTTGCTGCCCTCGATGATCTCCATCAGCTTCGCGTCCCGGTAGGCGCGGGCGACCACGTGTCCGTCCTGGGAGCCGGCCGCGGCGAGCACCTGTACGGCGGTGGCGGCACTGGTCGCCGCGTGGCCCGCGCTGACGTGCTTGGCGAGTACCGCGTTGACGGCCTGGTCGGGGGAGCCGGCGTCCCAGCTGCGGGAGGCGTTCGCGCAGATCTGTGTGGAGACCTGCTCGGCGACCAGCAGGTCGGCGAGGTGGCGGGAGATCAACTGGCGGTCCGCGAGCGGCACTCCGCCCTGCGTGCGGGTCGCCGCGTGCCGGGTCGCGGCGTCGAGGCAGGCCCGGATGATCCCGACGCAGCCCCAGGCGACCGACATTCGGCCGTAGGACAGCGCGGTGGTGAACAGCATGCCCAGCGCCTGTCCGCCGCCGCCCAGCAGGTGCGAGGCGGGCAGCCGCACACCGTCGAGGCGCAGGTTCATGTGACCGGCCGCCCGGCAGCCGAGGGGGCTGTCGACGAGGTCCAGGTGAACACCGGGTGCGTCGGTCGGGACGACAACCGCGGCGCCGACACCGTTCGCGTCGAGTCCGAGGACGATCAGGTAGTCGGCGTAGCGGGCGCCGGTGGTCCACTTCTTCTCGCCGGTGACGACGACCTCGTCGCCGTCGGTGACGACGCTGGTGCGCATGGCGGAGAGGTCGCTGCCCGCGTCGGGTTCGCTGAACGCGACCGCCGCGAGGGATCCGCCGGTGAGGTCTTTGAGGAAGCGGGTGCGCTGCGTCTTGTCGCCGAAGCGGCGGATCGTCGCGGCGGCGATGCCCTGCGAGGTCATGATGGAGCGCAGGGAGCTACAGTGCCGGCCGACGTGTGCGGTCAGCGCGCCGTTGTCGGCGCTGGTGAGGCCGAGGCCACCGAAGGACTCCGGGACCTCCGCGCACAGGATGCCCGCCGCGCCGAGTTCGGCGAGGAGGTCGCGCGGGAGTTCACCGGCCACGTCCCAGGCCCCGGGCTGATCGCCGACCAGCCCGTCGACCAGGGCGAACCGCTCCGCGAGGGTCTCAGCCACCCTGGGTCACGTCCTCCTGCGCGCGCAGCCTGAGCACAAGGTCCGTCATCCGCTGCACGGTGCGGAAGTTGTCGATGTTCAGCTCCGGGCCGACGATCGCGATGTCGTAGGCCTCCTCCAGGTGGACCACGAGCTGCATCGCGAACATGGAGGTGACCAGGCCGGTCCCGAACAGGTCCTGATCGGTCTCGACGGCCGTGCTGATATGCCCGGCGAGAAACGCCAGCAGCGCCTTCTCAATGTCCGGCGCGCTGATCGCCGCGGTCTCGGTGTTCTGGTCAGCGGTCATCGGATCGACCCTCCGTAGTCGTGAAAGCCCTGGCCGGACATGCGGAAACCCTCCGCGCCGCAGGGCGCCGTCACCGGTGCGTGAACGCGGGGACAGTCCTGCCGCCGTCCTGGCCCTCTGAGACGGGGACCACCCCAGCAGTCCGCGCGGGCCCACGACTCGATCACAGCACTGCCCCTGCCGACGGAGGTTTCACCCGCCGTCTGAGGAAACACGCCGACCATAAGGGGGGTCGCGGCGGGAGGAGAAGCAACGGGGTTGAGCACCACTTGATCACCCACCACCTCCAGCACAACAACCGTTCCAGCCACACCCCACAGAACCGACCACCACACCGCCCCGGCTCACAGCACAGCCCGATCCGAATCACGGCACGGCCCGGTGAGAGGCCATCCGCGCCACCCACCCAAACAACCACCGACCTCCCCGCCCCCAGAGGGGCAACCAGTTCCGGCCACACCCCACCACCACGCCGACCCGAATCACGGCACGGCCCGGCCCGGCTCACGGCGCGGACCGGTCTGGATCACGGCACGGCCCGACCCGGACCACGGCACAGCCTGACCCGAATCACGGCACAGCCCGACCCGGACCACGGCACGGCCCGGATCACGGCGCGGCCCGACGAGAGGCCATCCACGCCACCCGCCCAAACAACCACCGACATCCCCTGCCCACCCACCACCGACCTCCCTGCCCCAGAGGGGCGACCAGTTCCGGCCACACCCCACAGAACCCACCACCACGCCGGCCCGGATCACGGCACGGCCCGACGCGACGCCGCCCGCGCCACCCGCCCAAACAACCACCGACACCACCTGCCCACCCACCACCGGCCTCCCTGCCCCCAGAGGGGCGAGCGGTTCCGGCCAGACACACCGATACCCCGACCCGGCTCATGGCACGGCCCGACGAGACGCCGCCCAGCACGACGAGCCTTCCGGACACGCCTCACCGGGCAATCCGGCTCACGGCACGGCCCGACGCGACGCCGCCCGCAGCACCCGCCCGAGCAACTATCGGCGCCCCGCAACTGGCGTTTCCCCACCAGACCGACGCGGGCCCCTCACGTGCCCCACCGCTCCCCCGCGCTCACCGCCAGCTCCTCCCCCATCCCAACAAACACCCCGGAGACCCCCCGTGGGCCCCCTCCAACCCACCCCGCATCCCTCAGCGTGCGGCGGCGCGAGGGCGGGGTGGGGCGGGGATCGGGACGTCGCCGGGAATCAGGTGGGCGGGGTTCCGTCGCGAGGCCCACAGCGGTCTCGGATCAGCGCCGGGGGTCAGGCTGACCTCGGGGATCGGGGCCACGCCGGGAAGCAAGTGGGCGGGGTTCCGTGGCGAGGCCCACACCGGTCTCCGTGTCGATGGCACCCCGCGAGGCGTCCCGCCGTGGATCTCCGGTTCCGGTCCCGGTGGGAAGGAGAAAGGGAGGGGGCGGGCGGCTTGGAGACTCGCGGTGACGCGGATGGCGGTTTGACGGGGACGGTGCTGTGGGTCGTGTTCCGCCTCGTGGTGTGAGCGACCTTGCTCGACACGTTCCGACAAGCCGCGCGTTGGCCGGCCGCAGGGACGCGGCGCCCGCCTCGCGTGCGGCTGACCTGTCGTCAGCACCAAAGGCGCCGCCGAGCCACGTCGGTGTACGCGATGACCTGCGCGTTCCGCGTACTTGACCGGCTACACCACTTAGCGGGACGCCACCGTGCTGTGGCGGGGGTACGTGGGGCTTGCGGGTGTTGGCGAGGCTTGCGGATGCCGGCGGGGGTGGCGGGTGTCGACGGGAATCGCGGGGGTGGCGGTGTTGGCGGGTGTTGGCGGAAGCCACAAGTCCCGGCGCAGCCACGGATCCCAACCGAACCCACAACCCCGGCACGTGCCACGACCCTCAGAGCAGGGCACGCACCACAAACCCCGGCGCAGCCGCAGAATGCGAACGGACCACAAATCCCGGCACAGCCCCAGAACCCGGCCGCACCACGAACCCCGGCACAAACCACGGCGCTCAACACAACCCCCAGAGCCCGGCCCGAACCACAAACCCCGGCACAGCCGCAGAACGCGCACGGACCCGCGAACCCCCGTGCAAGCCGCTGGGCTTGAGAGACGTCGAGGTTCGCGGGTTCGTTGCGTGTGTCTTGAGGTTTCCCCGGCGGTACGGGTACGCGGCCGGCCGCCGGCGTCGTCCCGTCGAGGCCCCCGGGGACGGTCGTCGGGAGGATCAGGGGGAGTATGGCGAGGCCATGGCCCACGTGACTGCGGTCAGTGCCGTGCCGTGCGGACGGCGTCGTCAGACTCGCCCCACGACGGACACGTGCCACTCACCGCCATCAGCGATCAGCACCGCGGCCCGGCACCAGACGTTCACGCGCCGACCGCGACACCTCCCCCGCGCACTAGCGAGCCCTTCCGACCTGCGCCCGCCGCTTCAGCTCCTCCGCGAACTCGTCCCAGATCTGCGAGTTGTGCCGAGAGAGCTGAATGATCAGTTCGATGCAGTGCGAGGGCACTGAGGCAACGATGTCAGTCATGTCCTTGGCCCCCAAGACGTTCTCCTTGAACATCCTCAGCAGCCGCCGCCCCAGCTCACTCTGCCGCAGCGAGGGATCACGCATGAGTTTCTCAAGCGTGGCCGTCAACTGGGGCACAGCCTCGGACAGATTCTGGAACGACCCGGCATCCTTCGGCGAGGCCACTTCCGTGTCGACGGGAGCCTCGGGCCGCCGGACCGGTTCGTCCCCGCGCTCCAGCCGCCGCCGTACGTCGAGCGCCGTCGCGGGCGAGACACCGGCCACCCGGGCGACCTGCCGCAGGGACGCGTCCGGATTCTCCGCGATGAGTTCCGCGACCCGCAGCCGGCCTTTGGCACCGTCCAACGGCCGGACTTTGCCGTCCCGCCCGACCCGAAACTCCGACTTCGGCACGAAATCGGACGAGCGGCGCAACTCGGCCACGGCCCTGGCACCAAGGCCGGTGGACTTCGCGATCGCACGGTCCGACATGTTCGGGTGCGACTTGAGAATCCGCAGCGCCGCCGCCGTGCGATCGGCGTGCGTCAGCGGGAGCCCGTGCTCGACGTTCGCCTCGACACCCTTGAGGAACGCGTCCTCACGGCTGCCATCGAAGAACTCGACGTCGATGAACTTGTGACCCTTGATGGAGGCCGCCATGAGACGGTGAATACCGTCGACGACTCTCATGGTTCTTCGGTCGACAAGAATGGGGGGAAGCGCACAGTCAAGTGCCGCCAGCCGCACCACGTGAGCTTTGTCTTCGCCGCCCAGACGAGGTGATTCACCGGGCAGCACCTGCATGATCGGAACAGAAACAATTCCAGAAGTGACACCCCTGAAACTGTCTACCCCAGCCGGAATTAGATCGTGTTCTACAAGGCTCATCTTTCACCCCCGATGACAACATCGAGCTGCCTACCGCGAACAAAGCTGGAGTCGATGCACTGACCCGATGCCGGTCTATTCACTGGTCAGGCCGAATAGAAGTGCTTGAATCCTTGAACAGGCTAACAGCCCCCACCCCTCCCTCTAGCGGGCGCCATCCGTTTTTGCGACTTCTTTGGGATTTGGCACAGCCTGGCCTTTGTGACATCTTTGAAATTCCTTACGCAAACCTCCACTTACACACTTTCCAGACACTTCGAGTTCACCTCATTTGGGCCCCTTGACCGGATTACGCCGGATAGGTCGCAGCCCCCGACCAGGGCATATGCACAGCCGGCACGGCGCCCACGGCCGGCCGGAAACCCTCACAAGGACACATCACCCACACATCCGAGGGGACGCGGGTGTTCAACCATGACGGCGCACCGGTTGAACACCCGCCGCCGAAGCGGCCGTGCCGCCGACCGCCGGGCAGACGCGCCGAAGCTCCGGCTGACGAGGCATGACTCGTCGGCCGGAGCTTCGATGTACTGGTGACGGCTGCGCGACCTAGGCCGCGGCGCCCGCCTTCTTCGTCTTCCGCTTCTTCGCCGCCGGCTCCTCGTCGGCGGCCGAGTCGACCACCTCGCCGACCAGCACGGCCGGCTCGTCCGACGAGGACTCCTTCGGCACGGCCGGAACGCTCAGGCCGGGCACGGTGAGGTCGGGAACCTTCTTCACCGTCTCCAGGGCCGACTCGATCGCCTCGGCCAGGGTGGGCGACACCGTGTCATCGAATTCTATCTTCGTGACGGCGATATCGGCGTTGGTCGGAAGCGAATCGGAAAGGAAAGCCGCTTCGGTGAATCCGGCATCCCGCAGGAGGTCCGATTCCTCATCGGTGATTTCCCGGCTGAGAACCAGGGAGAATTTGTGCCCCACGTACGTCACCTCTCGTTGTCGCCGCTTATTTCGGAACAGTAACCAGGCCCTGGGGACGACGCAACGTGCGGCCACGTGTCCTCCCTGGAATGTGTACCACCAAACCTGCTGCCCGGCCCCCGTTCAACTGCCCGGACAGGGCAGTTGAGCACCCATGACTAAGTGAGCCATTGCACTAAAGGAATGCACCGCAATGGCTGTGTGACTTAAACGAAGATGAACATCCCGTACCCCCGAACGACAGGGGTGTGCCCGGCGGACGCCGCGCCCGAGGCGGTCACTCCGCCCAGGTCAGGCAGTCGGCGAGCAGCTCGGACGGCGCCGTCGGCGCACCGGCCGGCCGTACGTCCTTCACTCCGCCACGAATGTGCGGTGCGCCCACTCGAAGACCCTCAGTTCACGGTCGTCGACGAGAGTCGTCTCGGCACTGGCCTCGAAGTGTTCATAGCGATTGCCGCAGAGAACCTTGACCTTCTCCACATCGAGATCGGGAACGTAGCGCAGCCGTTCCTCATCAGAGAGGAACGTGCCTGAACCGCCACGAAGGAACACGTTGGGAACGCTCTTGTCGTCCATGACTTTCCTTACTCTCTGGATTTTCGTTCCCCGCACGTACCGCGCCTGTGCGGTTCCGGTGCTCGCCGGGCTTCTCACGGCGCGGCGATTTCGGCACCGGGCACACGCGTCCCTTGGGCGCGGTTCACGGCATGGAAAGGGCCGGGCGCTGTGAGGGGGCGCACCCGGCCCTGGTCTGCATACGGAAACGAGGGGCTTTGCCGTCAACTCGGGGACGGGGGACAGCGCCTAGTACATCGCGGTGGTTCCTGGACTTCGGGAAAAGCCGTATCCACGCATCCCGTCGAACCGGATCACGTGACCGATACTCATTGCCAACCCCCGATACTCGGGCGCCTCACCGAACTTCTTGAGCTGGATCGTAACAACGTGGCCCCGAGCACACCGATGCAGTTGAACACCTCGAACGGCCGGGAATCCGGGTCCTCCCGCACCACCTCGCGGCACCGGCCGCGCAGAGCTCAGAGCACCGTCCAGGTGAACGCCACCTTGTCCCCCGCGTTCAGTTTGAACTGGCAGCCACCCACTGGGGTCGGGGTGCCATTGACGGAGATGTTCCAGTATGCGGTGGCGTCGCTCTTGACGTTCTTGACGGACTCCACGAGATAGTCGTCGAAGGCCGGGTACCACGTGCCGTCCCAGGTGAAGCCGCCCGCGCGGGCCGCGTCGTCGAGTGCGGCCGTGGGGGTCGGCACCGGGGAGGGGTGGGCGCCCGCGTTCGTGCCGTCGCAGGTGTGCGTGCCGCCGGTCGCGGGGGTCACGTCGTGGCCCTGCGTCCTGACCTTGCCCTTGAACAGCGGGCCGTCCGGCCCCTGCACGGTCAGCGTCACCTTGATCGGGGCGTTCGTGCTCGCGGGGGCGGCGAGCTGCCACTCCGTGTTGGCCTGTGCTGTCACCGGGGCGGCGAAGAGGGCGAGGGCGAGGACGGTCGTGCTGATCGCGGTACGGCGCATCTCGGTGCCTTCCTGAACGGAACTCGGATCAACGGCCGTAAGGAGTCTAGGGGTATTAGGGGTCGTACGGGTGGTACGGGTGGTACGGGTCGTCCCCTACCCCTCAGGGCCGATACGGCGCCGTGCTCGCGCGGACGATCAGGTCTACGGGGATGAGGGTCGGGGGTGTTCCGGGGACCGGGTCCGTCTCGATGCGGTGGAGGAGGGCGTGCAGGGAGCGCGTGCCGATCTCCTGGAAGTCCGTGCGGATCGTGGTGAGCGGCGGAAGGTAGTGCGCGGCCTCGGGGACGTCGTCGAACCCCACGATGCTGACGTCCTCCGGCACCCGGCGGCCCGCCTCGTGCAGCGCGCGCAGGATACCGAGGGCCATCTGGTCGTTGGCCGCGAAGACGGCTGTGACCTCGGGGTTCTTGGCGAGTTGCCGGCCGAGTTCGTATCCCGAGTCCGCGCTCCAGTCGCCGACGAGCGGTTCGGGGACGGGTGCTCCGGCCGCCTCCAGGGTCGCCGCCCAGCTCTCGGCGCGGCGGCTCGCGGAGGTCCAGCCGGTGGGGCCGGCGACGTGGTGGACGGTGGGGTGGCCGAGGGCGAGGAGGTGCTCGGTCGCCTTGCGGGCGCCGGAGTGCGCGTCGCAGGTGATCATGGGGGTGCCGTCGCCGAGGTCGTTGTCCATCATGACGAGCGGCAGGTCGAGGTGGGCCTCGGCGAGCGCGGCGGCCATCCACAGCTGGGGGGCGATCGCGATGATGCCGTCCGCGCCCTCGGCCGACAGCCGCTCGACCGCCTCGACGACGGTGTCGGGGTCGGCCGTGTCCAACGCGATGGAGCTGACGAGGTAACCGGCTTCCTGCGCTGCCGTGTTGACGCTGGTGAGGGTGGAGGCGGGGCCGTAGCGAGCGGCGTCGAAGGAGATCACGCCGAGCATCCGGGTCCGTCCGCTGGCGAGTGAACGTGCGCTGCGGCTGGGCCGGTAGCCGAGCGTCCGCATGGCCGCGCGCACCGCTTCCCGGGTCTCCGCCCGGACCGCCGGGTTGTCGTTCAGCACCCGTGACACCGTCTGCTTGCTGACCCCCGCCAGCCGTGCCACGTCCTCCATCACCGGCCGGTTCCCCGCGAAGTTCCGCCGACTGCGACCGCCCCCCTTCGTCCCCGGGCTCTCGCTCGTCCCCGGGTTCTCGGCAGCGCCTCTCGTCATGATGGGTACTTCTTCCCTCGACTGTCCCCCGGCCCACCCGAACACGGGGCTTGGGGCGCCGACGCTGGGGTGGCCGACGGATTCACAGGATAGGACGGGGGTGGGGGGAGGGCGGGGGTGAGGGGATGGTGGGGCCGGCGGGGGTGGCTCCGGAGTACTACGGGTTGTACTGGTCGTACGGGTCCACCCTCGCCAGCCCTGAAGTACTACGGGTCGTACGGGTCCACCCTCGCCGACCCTGAAGTACTACGGGTCCCCCATGACCCACCCCTCACCCCACCGTCCACACCCGCGCCGTGACCACCTCCGCACCCCGTACCTCCGCCGCCGCCTCCCGATCCACCGGCAGATACACCCGCGCCGCCGGATCGGCCGCCAGTACCCGGACCGTCAGCGGCTCCCCCTCGGTCAGCAGGTCGAGCCCGATGTCCCAGGGCCGTCCGGAGTAGAACTGGTCGGCGACGAGCCGCTCCCCCACATAGGCGCGGGCGACGTCGCCGCGCCAGTGCAGCCGCAGCACACCGCTCCGGCCGGCCACTGGGCCCGGGACCCGGACCTGGTGGACGGCGGCCGACCGCTCGTACCACTTGTCGTCCGGCGCACTGGCCCGCTGGAGGACGCCGGTCGTGGGCGGGGGCGGGTCCCCGGCGGGCCGGAGCAGCTCGACGACCGGTACGGGCACGGGCCGCCCTGTCGGGGGCAGGTCCACACCCCCCGCCCCCGACAGGGTGTACCGCGTGAACACCCCGTCCGGCGCCTGGGCGACCTCCGCCCCCTCCCCCGCCGGTATCCGCTCCGGCTCCGGCAGCACGGCGAAGGAGACCGTCTCCCCGCTGCCCGCCGTACGCCCGTGCAGCCGCACCTCGTCGCGGTGCGTGTCGAAGACGACCCCCTCCGCGCAGAGGACCAGCCGCTCGGCACCCCAGGCGACCCCCTTGTAGGCGGTCCGCGCGGTGGCCGCGTCGAGGACGAGCACGGCGACCCGCTCCTCGTCGAGGTTCTCCACCTCGATCCACGCGTCGGTCCCGGGCCGGACGCCGGTGATCAGCACACCGCTGCCGTCCTCGTAGGCGGGCCCGATGTCGGCGCCCTCCGGTGTCGCGACGACCCCCACCCCGCCACCGAGGGCGACCTCGACCGGCACGCCCTCGGTGGCCGCCAGCACCAGTACCGTCCGGTCGTCGTCCCGAACTGTGCACACCGGCTGAGCGGTTGCCCACTCGATCCGCAGCCCCGCGAACGGCATCCTGAACGGCCAGCAGAAATACGCGCCTCGGGGGACGGTGAAGCGGCGGCTCGGGAAGGTGAGCCCCCCGATGTCGAACACCGTGCCAGGATGCTCGGCCAACTCCTCGTGCGGCTGATGGTTGTTGACGAACAGGAACCCGCCGTCCCCGTCGGTCCGTACGGCCCACCGCAGCGTCTCCCGGTCGTGCTGCCCTGCGGGCCCCGCCGCCGGGAACACGGACTCCATCGGTGCGATCCGCTCCCCGAACTCCGCCAACAGCAGGTGCTGGAGGCGGAGTTCGTCGTACGAGTCCCGGTACTGGCCGTACTCCCCGAGCGGCGCCTGGAAGTCGTACGTCAGGACGGGAAGGTCGTTGGGGTAGCCGGTCGCGTGGGACTCCTGGAGTCCGGGCGCCGGGTTGGTGCCGCCGTGGAACATGTAGTAGCCCTGCCACACGGACCCGCAGCCGATCTTCGTGAGCCCGAGCGCCCCGACGTCGGTGGCGTCGACACGCGGCCGGCGGTGGTAGGCGACGGCCATCCCGCCGCCCAACTCGCAGGTGGCCCAGGGGAATCGCTCCGCGTAGACAGCGGAGTCGACACCCCGGACGGTGGTGGGCCGCAGGTCGGCGCCGATGCCCTCGTCGTCCCGCTGCGGCGTGAAGAAGAAGTGTTTGCGGCAGGTGTCGGACCATCCCCCGTCGGCCTCGGTCCAGAAGGTCTCGGGGTAGCCGCCGTAGAGCGGCATCAGCTCGTCACCGGGAAGCTGGACGCCGCCCCAGGCGGTGGAGGTCCACAACGGCGCACTCAGTCCGGCCTGTTGGGCCATCCGCTTGAGCGTGAGCAGGTGCCCCGGCTGGTCGTACAGCTCGTTCTCGATCTGGATCGCGACGATCGGACCGCCCGACGCCCGCTCCAGCCCGGCGAGTTGAGCCGCTATCGCCTCGAACCAGGGCTGGACGGCGGCGAGATAGGCCGGGTCGTCGGTGCGAGGTGCGTCGGTGCGGGCCAGCACCCAGTCGGGCAGGCCCCCGTTGCGGACCTCCGCGTGGGACCAGGGGCCGATCCGGGGGATGAAGTCGAGACCGTGCCGAGCGCAGAGTTCGGCGAACCGGCGCAGGTCGAGATCACCGTCGAACCGGGGTGCACCCTCGCCCTCCTGGTGGTGGATCCAGATGACGTACGAGGCGACGGCGCTCACCCCGGCCGCCTTCATCTTGAGGAGTTCCTCCTCCCAACTCCCGCTCGGGCTACGGGAGTAGTGGAACTCACCGGAGACCGGGAACCAGGGCCGCCCGCCCCGCGTGAGCCACCGGCTGGTGACCTGGATCGGGTCGGGGACGCCGGGGGCGTCGGAGAAGGGGAGGTGGCCGGTGCGGGGCGGGGCGGAGGGCGGGGGCAGGCCCAGTCGGTGCGTCACGGGTCACTGGCCTTTCGGGCCGAGGTCAGGGGCGTCGACGAGACGGGCGTGACGGCTGGCGGTCGCCTGGAGTTCCAGGACGATCAGGGTGTTGGTGCCGGACCGGAGGACGGGGGCGGGGACGTACAGGGTCTGCTGCGGACCCCGGTTCCAGTAGCGGCCGAGCGAGAAGCCGTTGATCCACGCCTGTCCCTTCGTCCACCCCGGCAGGGAGAGGAAGGTGTCGGCGGGTTCGGCGACCTCGAACGTCCCCCGGTGGAAGGCGGGTTCGGCGCACCCCTCGCTCTCCGCCTCGGCGTAGAGGGCGTCCCCGAGAGGCGCGTCCATCGGCAGCGGACGGCACTCCCAGCCGGTGACCGGCATACCGTCGAAGGTGACCGGTCCGAGCAGCCCCTTGGGGGCCCCGATGCGCGGCCCGTAGTTGACCCGCCCCATGTTCTCGACGAGCACCTCCAACACCGCGCCCCTGCGCAGCACTTGAACCGGCAGGCTGACCTCCCGCCGCTCGTTCTCCAGCACCCCGACCGGCGTGCCGTCGACGTACACCTGGGCCCGGTCCCCCACCCCGCCCTCGAAGTGCAGCACCCCGAGGCCGTTCTTCGGCAGGGTGCTGCGGTACAGCACGTACCCTGCCCGCATCCCCAACTCGTCGGCGGTGATGGGGTTTTCGGTGCGCACGGTCCGCCCCGACAGCTCGGAGAGGTACGGCAGCAGCGGTGCACGCTCGCTCAACTCGACCTCGGTCACCGGAAGTTTCACCGACGGTTCGGGCAACTCCTCAGGCACCGGCGCGTACTTGGCGATGACCTCGCGGAACGCGTGGTACTTCGGTCCCGGGTCGCCGTTCTCGGTGAGGGGGGCGTCGTAGTCGTACGAGGTGATGGTGGGGGCGTACGTGTGGTGGTGGTTGGCGCCGTTGGTGAGGCCGAAGTTGGTGCCGCCGTGGAACATGTAGATGTTCACGGAGGCGCCGGCCGCGAGCAGCTTGTCCAGGTCGGCGGCGACGTCGGCGGTGTCCCGGGTGTGGTGCGGGCCGCCCCAGTGGTCGAACCACCCGATCCAGAACTCGGCGCACATCAGGGGCCCTTCGGGCTGGTGCTCCCGCAGGGTGGCCAGCGCGGTGTCGATCTTCCCCCCGAAGGTCCCGGTGGCGAGCACCCCCGGGATCCCGCCGGCCTCCTGGTGCTCAGGGTTCACCTGGTCGCAGGTGAAGAGGAGTTCGTCGATGCCGCGTGAACGGAACGCCTCCACCAGGTGCTTGAGGTAGGCGGCGTCGTTGCCGTACGCCCCGTACTCGTTCTCGACCTGCACCGCGATGACCGGCCCGCCGGACGCCGCCATGTGCGGAAGCAGCGGAGGCAGCAACAGATCAAGGTACCGATCGATGATCGCCGTGAACTTCGGGTCACTGCTGCGGAGTTGGACGTCCGCCTCCGACATGAGCCAGTGCGGCAGCCCGCCCCCGTCCCACTCCGCGCAGATGTAGGGCCCCGGCCGCAACAACACCTTCAGCCCCTCCGCCTGCGCCAGCCGCAGGAACCTGGGCAGATCGAGCAGCCCGTCCAGCACCAGCGTCCCCGGTTCCGGCTGGTGCAGGTTCCAAGGGACGTACGTCTCAACGGTGTTGAGCCCCATCAGCCGCGCCTTCCGCAGCCGGTCCGCCCACAGGTCCGGGTGCACCCGGAAGTAGTGCAGCGCCCCGGAGATGATCCGGAAGGGCTCACCGTTGAGCTCGAAGGATGTAGGGGTAGTGGTCAGGGCGGACATGGGGGTCCTTCCGGAGAGGGGGGTAAGGGACGGAGAGCAGGCAGCACCCTGAGAACGCGCCACGAACACACACCCTCCCGGGGACGGCCCACATCATCGTGAGCGGCTCTCGAAACCTCCGACGAGCGAAAATGTTACCGGTAACATCGACGTCGTCAACAGGGTTTGTACGAGGGTTTGCGAAAGGGGGTGGGCGGAGCGATACGGGAGGGGACCTACCCCTCCGCGAAGAAGCTCCCGCTCCGCAGCCGCTCGTACGACGCCTCGGCCCGGACCATCCAGGCGTCCACGTCAGCCGCCATGGAGGGGAACTTCTCCTTCAGCGGCTCAGCCAGGGCCGAGATCTCCTCCCAGGAGTCGGCCAGATACGTCTCGTTCTCCAGCCCGATCGCGACGGCCACCCGAAACGGGTCGTCCGACCTGAGCCAGCGCCGGGCCGTCTCCGTCATACGGGCGACGTCCTCGGCATCGATGATCCACGCCATGGAGAGGAGCTGTTCGGAGATGTAGCCGGGGACGACGCCGGGAGCCCGGTGCTCGACCAGGAAGTCCATGACGTCGTCGATCTTCACGGGTCGTGGCCTCCGTGGCGGGGTGGCACCGTCAGCCGTGAGGCCGGCCGTGGGCAGATCGCCACCGAGATCAGCGGGCAGGGGCACGGTCTCACCGTACTTGCCGTGCACCACGCTGTTGTACTGCCCCTCCCCCGGCCTGCCGAACAGCGACCACGTGCCCGACCGAGGATCGATCTGCAACAACCGCGGAACGCCCGCCGCCGCATACCAGGCGGTCTTCTCGTTGACCCCCTTCAGGCGCTCGCCCGGGGAGATGACCTCTACGACCAACTCAACCGCGTCGGCGTCGAGGAGCCAGCCGTCGTCGTCACGGAACGCTTGGAGGCCAACGGTGAGGTCCGGGGTGGCGTAGTCGTCGGGATCACCCGGCATCGGGACGGAGATGTTCGCGAACACCTCGTACTCAGGTGGGAGTTGCGGGCGGATGGCGTCACGCAGGTCTATGACGATCCCTGCGTGCCTACCGCTCGACCTCAGGGAGATCAGGAGTGCCCCACCGATGATCTCCACTCTCGCGCCCGTGAGTTGCTCGATACGCCCCGCAGCTTCTCGGAGGCGGCCACGACGCACGGGAATCAGGGGACGGGCAGGAGTACTCACACGTGCACCTCATCGCCCGTCGGCGAGTTCCTTCAAGTCGAGGACCTCGAAAGAGTGAAGCCTGCGGACCATCTGCGATGCGAGGTACCAGCGCAGACAGGGGTGACCGTACGGAAGGGAGCCGATGTCGGCCGGGGCGGGGCGGATGCGGTGGCCGGTGCGTTCGTAGAGGGCGCCGACTACGCCGTGGATGCGGGGTGTGGGGACGAGGAGGACCGTCGGTTCTTCGCGGAGGTAGGGGCAGAGGGTGGCGGCGGTGCGGGCATGTCTGCGGCAGACGGGGGGTTGGGCGGTGAGGAGGTTGGTTTGGTGGGGGCGTAGTTCATCAGGGGCGAGGAGGAAGATGAACCCCTGTGCCGTGCGGGCGGGTTGGGCACAGACCTGACACAACAGGCGTTGCATGCACTCACGTTGGCGGACCGGATGGACGTCACGCCACCGGGGCTCGCCGACGGGAAGACCGTCGGATCCACGCCTCTGCGAACAGCGGGCCCACAGGACGTCCTGGAGGTCCCTGTCGCCGGGAAGTTCGCTGCGGTAACCGAGCCGGGGACGCCCGTCCGCTCCCCAACTCCCGCGCAACTCCTTGTGCTCGACAGGTTCCTCGCCCGCGCGACAGGTGATGTACGGGACGATCACGACGCCGCCTCCCCTGTCGCCTCCGCCCTCCACCACGCCGTGATGCGCAGCTCGGTGACGACTTCGAGGGCGTCGTCCACAACGGCGTCAAGTCCCCACGCCCGAACGCGAGTTCCGACGCCCCTTCGCACCCACCGCAGCTTCTCCGGTTCGACGAAGAGGGGCAACCGGAACTCGTGGTGCACCTGTTGGGTTTGTTGTGCCATGCCGCCTCCAGTTGGAGAGATGGCAGCCAAGGTCGGCCCAGGTCAGGGCAGTTGATGCCACCGAGTTCGGCCGGGCTGCCGGGGAACCAGAGTGGGGCAGCCCGAAGGTTCGCCGCAACATACTTCACGGAATAAGTCCCAACGAGTGAAGTCTCGTGAGACTCTGGCATATGCCGAGACGCGGGAAAGAGTCCCTACGGCTTACGGCGCACGACAGACTTGGTCCCGATCAAGGAGGGAATGTGGCGAGTCGACAAGGCCCAACGCTCAGGCAGCGCAAGCTCGGTGCGGATCTCAAGCGGCTTCGTGAGGCCGCAGGCATCGCACAGAAGGACGCAGCTGCCGAGCTCGACGCCCAGCAGAGCAAGATGTCCAAGATCGAGACCGGCAGACTTCGTCTCCGCCGGCTGGAACTCCAGGCACTGCTCGACCTGTACGGCGTGACGGACGCCAAGGTCCGCACGGACCTGATCACCCTGCTGAGGGAGAGCGGGCAGACGCAGTACTTCCCGGAGTACGACCTCCGCGTGGACGCGCGCGAGATGGTCGAGCTGGAGTCGGAGTGCACGCGCGTCGAGGCGTTCGCGTCGATGTACCTGCCGGGATGGCTCCAGATACCGGAGTACGCCGCCGCGATGATCCATGGGCTTGAGCCGTGGCGCAGCTCAGAAGAGGTAGAGCACTACGTCGGTCTGCGGATGGAGCGGCAGAAGGTTCTGGAGAAGGAGAACCCGCCGCAGGTGATGTGCATCCTCGACGAGGGTGTCGTACGCAGGCCGGTAGGCGGCCCCGGCGTCATGAGCAAGCAACTGGCCCACCTACTCACGCTGGCCACGCGCCCCCACGTCACTATCCAGGTCGTGCCGTTCGAGCAGGCGGTCTACGGTGGACTTCACGGCTCCTTCAGGACCATCATCAACGATGACGCCACCACCTTGGATGTCGTCGAGATCAGCACCTGGTCCAAGTCCCTGTACATGCAGGACGCCGCCGACGTCGAGGTACACCGGAAGCTCTTTGACGAGATTCGCGCAGCCGCCCTATCGTCTCGTCATACCGCCGACTTGATCAAGCTCGCGATGCGGGACTTCGAGAGAAGCTAAGAGGAAGCCGATGATCCGCAGGAACCTCCCGACCGACGGCTGGCGCAAGAGCAGCTACAGCGACGGAGGTAACGCCCAGTGCGTTGAATACCTGCCCCTCGACACGGGCGAAGTTGCGGTCCGCGACTCGAAGGCCCCCTCCAACGGGGCCTTCGTCTTCCCTACCTTGTCATGGGTGTCCTTCATCGACGCGGTGAAGCACAACGAACTGCCGGGCACCTGACCAACCAGGAAGAAGCCAGGAGGAACTCATGCTCCGCAGGAACCTCCCGACCGACGGATGGCGCAAGAGCAGCTACAGCGACGGAGCCGACGCCGACTGCGTCGAATACCTCCCCCTCCCCGCCGGCGAGATAGCGATCCGCGACTCGAAGACCCCCTCCCACGGGGCCTTCATCTTCCCCGTCCCCACCTGGCTGACCTTCGTGCACGCCATCAAGTCGGACCACGTCCGGTAACTCACCCGCACCGACGAACCCTGATGTCGCCGGGTGAAGACGTCCGTATGCTGGCCGTATACCGCATGTCGGGGTCACACCGAAGACTCCCGGTCGGACGAGGAGGTGAAAGGGAATGAGCGTTGCCATCGACCACACCGGGCCCTGGACCGTCGCTGATGTCCTGGCACTACCCGAAGACCGCACCGTCCGTTACGAGCTGCTGAGGGAGTCCCTCGTGGTGTCCCCCGCCCCCGGCGTCGCCACCAGCGGGCCTCGTTCCGTCTCCACGTCGCCCTTGACACGGCCGCCCGCGCCGTTGGCGCACCAGTGGAGATCCTGGAAGGTGTCAACGTCGTCCTACCGTCCGGGCTGGTCGTGCCCGACCTGGTCGTAGCCGACGCCGGCGCGACCGCCGACGACCCCGTCACCTTCGGCATCGAAGCGGTCCAGCTCGTCGTCGAACTCGTCTCCCCCGGCAACCGCACCATGGACCGCAAGATCAAGCCCCTGCTGTACGCGGAGGCCGCAGTCCCCCACTTCTGGCACCTGGAGTTCGACCCCGCCCCGATGCTCGCGGTCTACGAACTGGAAGGCGGCCGGTACGTGGAACGGACAACAGCTCTGACAGGCGCGACCACCCACCTGGGCACCCCGTTCCCCATCAAGATCGACCCGGCCACGCTCTCCCGCCAGTAGCGCCGAACCGAAGCAGTAGCCCTACGCCAGGGGCCCGCACCACCTCAGGAAGTCCGAATTCACATATCAAGCGGCTTCGTCGCGCGGGGTGAGACTGATGGTCAGGTCGGCGCCGAGAGCCTGAGCCAGACGGCGCAGAAGGGGAAGCGTGGGCACGGTCCCGCCGCCTTCGAAGCGGGAGATCTGCGGCTGCTTCATCCCGCACCGCTCGGCCAGTTCGGCCTGGGACAGCCCGAGTTTGATACGCCGGTCGTGGACGAGTCGCCCGAGCTCACGGGCGAGCACGGAAGGCGGGTCCTGCATGATTCCTCCCCGCCTCAGGCCGCCGGGACGATGGTGACGGTGGGCTCGTCTCCGCCGGCGAGGTGTACGTCCACCGTGAGGTCCAGTGCGCGGGCCAGGCGCATGATGACCGCGATGGGCGGCAGCTCGGTGGCCGTCTCGATGCCTTCGATGTCATCGACGTCGACATGCATACGCTCGGCGAGATCGACCTCACTCAGGCCCAGCTGCTTACGCCGGTCGTAAACGGCCTTGCCCAACGTCATGGCGAGGCCGGCCTCTTCGTAGACCCGGTCGTACTCAGGATCGGCGTCCGGGTGTTCGCCCGACATCTGGCGGTGGCGACGAGTCCTCCACTCACTGTGGTTCATCGACTCTCCCGCTTTTCAGTACCCTCTATCCCTCCACCAACTCCACTCGAATGAGCTCAGCACCTCCCAGATAGAGCATGCATCCCGCATCATCCTCCTCCGATTTCTCCAGCGGAATCACATAGAGCCCCGCAGTAGGTGCGGGAGTCCAGCCAAGATTGCGCGGAGGGTCATATTTTTCATAATGCCCGACATGGAGTCGTGTCGGGGGGATGGAAATCATACATTCATCTCCCGCATGAAGTTCGGAAGCGGCCGGTTCAAGCCTGTACGGAATCCATTCTGCATCAGACTCGTCACAGGGAAGGGAATATGTACCATCCCACCGGAAGTTCGAGGAGTGGTCGATCACTCCCCATGGCCATTTCAAAGTGATGTGACGCGAGTTCACCGCGACCACTCGGGCACTTGCTGCTTCACAGGAGACGATAACCTCATCGCCGATCTGGAGAATCAGATTCATTCACCACTAACTCTAAATATGGACGGAGGAGACGCGCACGGAATCCACCGCCCGCATCCACTCATGTCAAGTATTGAGGGTTACACTAACCGGGTCAATCATCCCGCCAAAACACCCTGAATGGCGAAGCGTTTGGTCCGCCTCAGAATCTCGAACCACCGAGTACAAGCCCGTGACCTGACAGAGCTGAGTACTGCGATTGAACTCGCAGTGGCGGGTAGGCCGATCATCCGGCATCCATGTTCAGCCCGGTCTCGCCTCACCTGGACGCTGTCATGACGTCGCCCTGAAGCGAAACCCTCAGAAGCGATACCGAGTTGAGGTAGCACGGCAGTCTGTTGGGCACAGCAAGGTTCCGGCAATTCAACTCACCGTCACGCACTGCGCGTTCGGCATTCATGCGCTGACTGGAGCAGGGGGAGGGGTCATGATCCCGGGTACTCCCCGCCCTCTTGACCGAGCGTCCCGCCCGACACGACAGCTGTACTTGACGCCTGATGCAGACAGTCACGGACTCAACATATCTACCAGCTGAGAAACTTCCCGAATCTGCCTCGCATTCAGATGTCGCACATCCAAAATCAGGGCGGCCGTATCTGAATTCTCCGGCAAACGGATGTGATCTGTGGTTTGGTGCGAACCGGTCAAAGATTCCAGGACGGTGAGCGGAATACCGAGCACAACTGCGAAGCCGTTGAGGAGTTCAGAGTCGATCTCCCTGACGCCGCGCCCCACCGCACCGATGGTCGAGGGCGAAACACACACACCAGACATCAGGTACATCACCTGGGCCGCGGAGGACCATCCCATATTACGAAGGGCCAACATCCGCACGAAGAGGGAACCAAAACCCGGCGGGTACTGTTCATAAGGGCGCCGCTTCCTGAGAGAGACGGCTCGCGGCATCTCAGGCAGAGACCGGGCGAAGTCACGCAGCCGCTGCCCGTCAGTCGTCGGCAAAGAAAGGGCGCGTCGTACCAGCTTAGGCAGTTCGCGACCAGCTTCCTCATCGAAAAATAATGTATCGTTCGGATTTATCATTCCCGCGATGAGGAAGACGTCACAGCTCTGCATTTCGAGCCGCCCTGCCAGCCTCCGCAGGAATTCTTTACTCAAGGGTCGACCTGTATCAATCGGAGTCGACTCATCTTCAGGAAGTCCGACAGCCCGCCCAGTGCCGGATTCCTGGCTTCGGACAAGACGTGCCACGAGCGCGTCGACATCGGGATATTTCGAAGGGTCCACCACTACCGCCGTATCGGGAGGTAATCATTCGAATGTTCCACATCTTCCAGCCACGCGGAGCGGGTGGTCAGCTTCGGGTGGAGGCGGTCGAACACCGTGGTCTGCGCGGTGCCGTAGCGGTCGGTCACGGTGGCGGTCGCCACGTCCGGTTCACCCCAGGGGTCTCGGGGCGGGCGAACAGGCCGACCGGCGAGGTCACCGGCCCGTTCTCGCAGAGCATCGCATCGGTGACCTCGAACAGCGTGTCACCGCGTCGGGGGTGAGTGACCACGTGCGACGCGATGTTCGAGGCCCGGGGTTAAAAGTCAAGCTTAGACAACCAGCAGCTGCGCACTCTGGACATAGCCGAACGACTCCACGCCCTCCCGCACCACATCCACCGAGCCGTAGCCCGCGGTGGCCCCGCCACCTACGCCGTTCGGACGGCTCGGATCGCACATCTGGCCCTGAGACCGGGCATTGGGCATTGGGCATTGGGCATTCCGCTGCAGAAAATTCATTCGATCCTAATTCCGTTCCTGCGAGCAATTTCACGGATTCCCGCCACGGCATCTCGCAGGGCTTGCTCAAGTTTCTGCAAATTCCGACCCTGCCGATCAATTCGCAATTCATTGGAAATGGAATTCCATGCGGAGATGTAAGAATCCTCCAGCTCGATGACCGCCTCGACTATGTCGGCACGCTGATCAAATGAGAGACCAACAGCGCCCTGCATCCCCATGCTCAACTGCGCCCGGGCCGAAATCAAGTCACCAAGATGCCGAATGTGGGAGACTCCAACCTTTCTACTGAGTAGCATTTCAGCAAGCACAGCGTCGTAGTGGTCGCCGCTTTGATCCAAATGAATCACCTAACCCAGGGTCCTTCGGAGAGCAATCATTCCACGCGCACCTTCTGGAATATCTACCCCTCCAGCTCTAAGAATGGAAATACAGTAGGTTACGCAGCTATTGTGAATCCCATCATATCTGCCAAGATCCGCACCGATAGAATCTTGCTGTGCCCTCATTGCCGCCCTCACATCAGAAAGCTCAAAGGTCCGTTCGATCACATTCGGCCCAAGGGGTTCAGCGCGTGCCCCGGTCGTAGGGAGGCCATTGGGATTGCCACCGCCGTCCCAGTCGGGTATCACCTGCTCAGTTTCCAGCGAAACTCCGTCTCCCTCCACACGGATGGTGGCGTGTTCCATGTCCTGATCCCAGCGAATAGTGGCAGTTCCATTGCAGTTGTGCACCAGGACTGGCGTGGTCCCCACCGACACGTAGTACGTGTGAACATCGCTGACCGTCAGGTTGTGAACAGCCGAAGCCTGCGCCGTCCACCGCTCGACCGCAACGATCTGGACCAACGTCCCCGCACTGGTCCGCAGCCACTCCCCACCCCGCAGATCAGTGGCATCCACCCACTCCCGAAGCGCAGGAACCCAGAACGGATGCCCATCAGTCGCCGTGACCGAGGCCGTCTTGGCACCCTTCTTGCCGTCGACGTCGACCGTCACCTTGACGAGGTGCTTGAGCCCCCGCCCCTTGATCTCAGCCGTAACAGTCTGAGCCCGCGTCTCACCGGACCGTTCATCGGTGGCGAGGACCTTGTCGCCGGCCTTGACCTTCTCGATCGGCTTGGTGGAACCGTCGGCCATGAGGACCTTGGTACCTGGGACGAAGCTGTTGCAGGTGCCGCCGCTATCGGCCTTGCCAGAGCCACCGCCCCCGCTCGACCCGCCACCACTCCCGCGTGACGACCCCCCGGAGGTGCCGCCCGGCTTGGAGCCGCTCCCCTTGCTCCCGCCACCCCCACCGGCGCTCTTCGCCGTAGAGACCTTGGGCGCGGCCTTAGCCTGGGCCTGCTTCTGAACCGGATTGCCGGTCTTCTTCTTCTGAGCGGCAGCCGCGTCAGCCGTACGTTTCGCCTGTTCCGCGGCCTTCTTCTTCGCCCGCTGAGCAGCCTCCCGTTTCGCCTTCTCAATCGCCGCCTTCTTGGCGTTCAAGGCGGCCGTCTCGGCAGCCTTGGCCGCCTTCAGGACCAACTCCGCAGCCTTCTTAGCCGCCTTGAACGACTCGATCGCCTTGATCGTCCGGTTGACGGCCTTCAAAACCGACGGGATCTTGCCGAGCTTCGTCCAGGGAATCGCGTCCACGATCAACCCCGCGCACGACCACATGTCCCCGCCGAAGCAGGCCATCGCGTCGTTGATCCCGATGAAGTCCTTCAACGTCTCCCAAGCCACCGCAAGGATGACGGACGTCAACGACTTCCCCATCATCGCCTGAGCCTGCGCGACTTGGGCCGCCGAGAGACCCGCCCCCGCCAGCGCGGCGGCACGTTCAGACGCCGTCAGCGTGATCGCCAACCCCGTCGGGTCGGACATGGTCACCGGGTTGTTGTGCGCGTAGGAGTACCCGTTGGACTGCAACACATCTTTCAGGTCCAGCACAGGGTCCGCCGACAGGAACCGCCCCACCACCGGGTCGTACAACCGCGCCCCCAACGGCTGGAAGCCCGACGCGTCGTCCCGATTAGCCCCCAGGAACCCCTTGTTGGACTGGAAGTCGACCCCGACGGTCCCGGCGCCACGCTGATTCCCGAAGGGATCCTGCTTACGGATCCGAACCGGCATCGCCCCGCCCAGCCCGAGCCCGACCTCGGCATAGGTGCTGCCTTGATGGTCCCCGGCAAGGGCGACCAGGTTCTCGGTGCTCGCGCCATACGCGTACCGCATGACCGCACCACCCGGAACGGCATACGTGCGCTGCGTGTTGATCAGCCCGCCGCCCGCAGCGACCGTCACCTCGGTGTCACCGAGGAAGAGCGTGGCCTGCTTGCCCTTCACCGCGAGCAACTGGGAACCGTCAGGCCCGTAGATGTACCGCGTGTCGTTCTGCGCGGCCCACTGCTGCTCAGGCTTGGACGCATCGCACGTCGCGAGGACGATCGCCGTGGAGTTCGCCGACGAAGCGTCCTTCACCGCGAAGCACAACCCCGAGGCGGCATGCACCAGTTGACCCGCGGACGTCCGCTTCACCTGCTGCCCCGAAGCACCAACCGCACACTTCTGAAGCTGAACCGCCGCACCCACCGCACCGGAAGCCGGCTGCGCACACCAGTCGTCGTAGATGGTGAACGTGCCCGTGTTCGCGTCCGATTGCCCCGGCGCGATCGCGAACCGCCAGCTCTGCGCAGGGGAGTTGTTGCAGGGGTAGAGCTGGATCGGCTGCCCGGCAGTCGTGACGCCACTCTTCAGGTCGAGGCACTTGTCCGCGAGACCCACGTAGGGGGTCTTACCGCGCGCCCCCTGCCCGCTGATCCGCTCGACCTTGCCGTCGTACGTCCAGGACAGCTCCTGCTTGTCACCGTTCTGGACGGACGTGATCGACTTCGTCTCACCGGTCAGCTCGTAGAGGCGCTCCGCCTCGGCCTTGACCTCCGGCCCGCCCGCAGCCGCCCGGTACGTCTTCGACACCTTCGTGAGGGTGTGCGGCTGACTGCCGTCCGCCTTGCCGTACGCGTACGACGTCACCGCGTCCAACTCGGCGGAACCCGCGAGGTTCTTCTCCGTCAGCTTCGTGCGGTTGCCGACGAGGTCGTACTCGTACTCCTGCCAGTAACCCGAACTGTCGGCGTTGGCAGCCACGTTGAGGGAGCCGTCGGGCTTCTTGGGGCCGACGCAGGACGTCTGGTCGGCAGCCGTCCACGCCGTCTTCAACTGGCCCATCGGGTCGTAGGTGAAGCACTGCCGCTCGGCGGCCTGGCCCTTGGCGTTCTCCTGGATGGAGGTGACGTTGCCCGAGGGGTCGTAGTCGTAGGTGCGCCGGGACACCTCGATTCCCGAGACGACCGACGTGTCCTTGATGTTCTCGCGGTGGACGGACTGTTGGGTCAGCGCGCCGCTGCCCTCGTCGTAGAGGGCGCTCGTCCAGACCCGGTAGGGCTGGGCGCCGAGTGTGGAGCGCAGGACCTGGCCGTGGACGTCGTAGACGGTCTCGGCGCCGTACCAGTCCTTGCCCGAGACGGAGAGCGGCTTGCCGTTCTCGTTGTAGCGGACGACGAGGGTCTCGGCGTCGAAGCGGCCCGCCTTGGGGAGGGTGGACTGCTCCAGCGCGCCGGTGTCGTTGTACGAGTAGCTGGACTTGTACGTGGTGTCCAGGCCCCAGGCGTCCTTGAGGGACTGCGGGAGGGTCAGGGACGTGGCGGTCGGCTGGTAGTCCTCGGTGTAGCCCTCGACCTTCTGGGTGTACGCCTCACCACCGGTCCAGCGGGTCGCCGCGTACGGCATGCCCTTGCCGCCGGGCGCCTTGTCGTACTCGAAGGACGCGAGCAGGGTGCCCTTGTCGTCGTTCAGGCGCTGCTGGGTGGGACGGGAGAGGACGTCGTAGTCGTTCCAGACGGTGGCGCGCTGGGTGATCGTCCGGCGGGGACGGTCGCGGTGGTCGTACTCGGTCCGTGTGGTGCCGGTGTCGGGGTCGGTCGCCGTGATCTGGCGGCCCCGGTGGTCGTACGTCCAGCTCCAAGCCTGCGTGGATTCCGCCGAGTTGGACGCCTTCTCCAGGCGGCCGTGGCGGTCGTACGTGTACTTCGTGGACGTGAAGCCGTTCGGCGCCTGGGGGTTGAAGGTGTCGAGGCGGGACGTGCGGCCCAGCGCGTCGGTGAAGACGCGGTAGGACGAGGTGCCTTGCGGGTTGACGACCTCCGACCAGTCCTCGCCGTACTTGTAACGGGTGGCCCGCTCCGGCACCGCCTCCGAGGTCGCCTCGCCGGCCGACCCGGACTTCACCTTCAGGACCGGCATCTCCTCAAGGACGCGGCCGAGGCCGTCGTACGTGTAGCGCGTGATGTTGGGGACGACGGTGTCGGCGAGCGGGCTGAAGAGGTCACCGAGCTTGGCGTCCTCGGTGAAGTAGGCGTTGTTGGTCTGCCAGATCTCGCCGGAGGAGTTGTAGAGGGTGTCGGTGATCAAGTGGCCGCCGCCGTCGGCCTCTTCCTGCGTCTGGCGTTCACGGCCGAGGCCGTCGTAGAGGGTGGCGGACTTCTCGACGCGGTCCTCGTGGCCGCGCGTGTACGTGGTGACGTACGGCGGCTTCGTGCCGTCGCGATCCGGGGTGGGCTTCGGGATCGTGTAGACGGCCTTGAAGTCGGGGACGGCGGAGGCGGACGGGGTGCGGTCGGCGCCCCAGGCCTCGACGAGACGGCCCAGCGCGTCGTACTTCGCCCGGCTGACATGGCCGTTGGCGTCGGTGGTCTTCAGCGAGGTGCCCCGGCCCGGCTCCAGTTCCTGGATCTGGGAGTGGCCGAGCGCGTTGGTCTCGGTGACCTTGAAGACCTGCCCGGTCGGCGGGTCGTAGGCGATGGTGCCGGAGTTGCCGTCCGGGTCGGTCTGCTTGACGACGCGGCCGATCGCGTCGAACTCGCTGCGGCCGTTCGGCTGGAAGCCGGTGCCGTCACCCTTGAGGGACCAGGTCTGGCTGGCCTCACCCTGCGTGCCGGCGAGGAGGGCGGCGCCGTATGCCTGGCCGTCGTAGGCGGTGCGGGTGGCGCCGCTCAGGGTGGACAGGTCGGCGAAGTTCGCTGCGGCGCAGGTGGTCGGGGAGACCAGGACCTGTTTGGTGAGGCCGATGAGGTTCTTGTCGGTCTGGTGGACGTATTCGAGGCGGGTGCAGGAATCGTCGTCGTTCTCGCGGGTGTCACCGAGGGATTCGACGAGGACGGGCAGGCCGTACGTCGGCTCGTACGTCGTCCGGGACTTGACGACGCGCTGCTTGCGCGTGTCGTCGCCGGTGCCGGAGGAGCGGGTGTACGCGATCTCCTCGGGTTCCGTGACGCGCCAGGCGCGCAGGTCGCTGAGGCCGTCGTCGCGCTTGCGCTTGGCGAGTTCCGTGGCCTCGGGGACGGTGACGGAGCGCGAGAGCCAGTCGGTGTCGGCGTCGTCGGCGTTGGTGTAGGTGAGTTCCTCGGCGATGCGGCCCGCGAAGGGCTCGCGGTCCTTGGCGATCTCGTCGCCGGTGATGTCCTTCACCGGGACGTCGTCGCCCATGCCGCGGAAGAAGCGGGTGACGGCCTTGGAGCGCCTGCTGCCGAACTGCTTGTTGTCGTCGCCGGTGATGACGGTCGTCTGCTCGAAGCCCGCGAACTGGGAGTACGTGCGGGTGGACTTCTTGGTGAACTCGGCCTCGGCGAGCTTCCAGCCGGCGTTCTTGTACCGGTAGGCCGTCTCCGTGGCCAACGCGCCGGAGATGTTGGGGAGTTCCTCGATGGAATCCACGACGTACTTGTGGAACCAGTCGATGTCCTCGACCTCGGGGTCCGGGTGCCAGTAAGTCGGGTAGCAGAGCCGGGTGTTGGCCTTCAGCGCCGCCTTGTCGTCCTTGCCGGGCAGTCCCTTGCCGGTCGCGCAATCCCCTTCGGGAGCCTTGTAGTTGACGACGGTCTCGCCGCCGTACTCGTTGATGACACGGCCGATGCGCAGGCGGGCGAAGCCGGGAGCGCTGTCCTTCTTGACGCGGTTCGGCATGTCCTCCGCGTTGCTCTCGAAGCGCACCGCGTTGAGGGTGACGGCCGCGCCGCCCGGTTCGTAGCCGGTGCGCTGCACCGACTCCAGCCACAGGGCCGTGTTCGGGCCGGTCTTCAGGGTCGGGAAGTCATGGGTGAGCGTGTACTTGTCGACGTTCTGCCGGGCGGTGGACCCCGCGACGCGCTGGGTCTCGGTGGTGATCGTCGTCAGGCGCTTGCGGCTCCAGAAGGAGGGGCCGGCGTTCCAGCACTTCCTCTTGCCGGACTGGCAGTTCAGGTCGGCCGGGGTGTCGTACCAGATGCGGTACTTGCTCGGGTCCTTGTCGGCGAAGTCGGCGTCGGAGCAGACGCCGTCCTTCGGGAGGCAGCGTTGTTCGACGTGGAACAGGACGCGGGAGGTCGCGGGGGTGCGGAAGATGCTGTCGTCGACGTTGCGCTGGCCGTACTCGATGCGGTCGAGCCAGGCGGCGCGGTCGTACTCGACAGGGGCCTTGAAGTTGAAGTTGCGGGCGTAAAGGTTCTTCTCCTTCTTCCACCACAGGGACATGGCGTTGCCGTGGATGTCCTCGACGTAGTCGAGGTTCCAGCGCCAGCCCTGGGTGCAGGCGGAGTTCTTCCACTCGGACTGGTAGCAGTCCTCGTCCTTGTGGTTGCCGTAGACGGGGACCGTCAGGACGGAGTCGGTGACCGTGCCGTCCGGGGCGCCGGGCAGCTTGTGCTTGCCGAAGTGGTACTTGGTGCCGTCCCGGGTGGTGACGATCCAGTACTCGCCCTCGAAGGCGCCGTTGCCGTTGGACTTGTCGCGGATCTGCTGGACGACGGCGCCGTCACCGTTGGCGGTGGTCCACTTCCCGCCCGCCCACACCAGTTCGGTGGTCGTGCCGCCGAGGGAGAGGGTCGCGTTGTTCGAGCCCCAGCACAGGTCGGAGGTGCGGTGGGTCTTGTTGTTCGAGCCGTCCTTCTTGGAGTCCTCGCGGCAGGTGGCGTACGAGCGGGTGATGGAGCCCGGGTTGTAGTCCCAGCCGTCGCCGATCCAGGAGGCCTGGTTGTTGGTCGCGGAGGTGCGGCCGTCGACCGTCTGGGAGGAGTAGCCGAGGCTGACCTTCGGTGTGAGGCCGCCCGCCGACTCCGGGACCTGGACCTGGTAGCCGTAGGTGAAGGCGCCCGAGGAGGAGCCCGCCGACCAGGAGCCGGAGGACAGCAGCGGGGTCGCGTTGAAGTCGCCGGAGGTGGAGGAGCCGGTGTCGAGGGCGCCGACCACGCGGGAGCCGGAGGCGGCGGTGGCGGCTGCGGTGCGGACGGAGGCGCCGGAGGTGACCGGTGTCCCGCTGTCGTCGGCCAGCAGGTCGGCGACCGGCACCGTGCCCGTCAGGATCGTGCGGGTCTTCTCCTGCTTCGCGGCGGTGATCTTCGCGGGGGCGTCGGCCGCCGGGACCTCCTCGACCGTGCTGGAGAGCCGCTCGGGCGGCGCGTCCGCGGTGGCGGACATGGTCGTGACGCCGTCCTCGGCCGCGCAGTCGCCGCTGCCGGGGGCCTCCAGGACGCAGTCGGGCAGCAGCATGAGGCCGAAGCGTTCGGCGGCCTGCGGGCCGTAGAGGTCGGCGAAGGCGGTGGTGTCGACGGCGATGGTGACCTGGGCGGCGGGGTCGGCCGTGGTGGGCGGGGTGACGCGCATGATCAGGCCCGCGGCGCCGGCGTCCTGGGAGACGGCCGGTGAGGCGAGGTCGACCTGCCAGTCACCGGCGACCGTCGCGGCCTGGGTGCCCTTGGGCACGCCGATCGCGATCGGCAGGTCCTCGACGGGGACGGTGGTGCCGGGCGCGGTGTCCTGGGTGAGCTTCGCGACGCCACTGTCCTCGGCCCACGGGGTGACGGCCTTCGGCACGTACGGCTCGACGGGGACCTCGGGGGCGGTGGTGAGGTTCTTGTCCGCCTGCTCGTCGCCGTCGAGCGGGTCCGTCTTCGGCAGCTCGGGCAGGTCGATCGACCGCGTCATCTTGGGCGCCGGAATCGCCCATGCCTGCGCGTTCAGGCTGGTCACAGTCAGTACCGAGGACAGCAGCAGGACGGTCGCCACGCGGCCGTGGCGGCGCCGCAGCCATGTCAGAGGACCTTGAGCACGCATACGCGTCGAACCCCACCCAGGCGATGCAGACAACAGAGATGGTCGGCAGCCTGTGGCATGTCCACCGCATGGTTCAAGTGTCTTGATCTGGAAGGGAATCGTCCCTTTGAGATGTACGCCACAGGCAATTTCGCAACGGAACGTCACCGATCGGACACAAATCCCGCCGGTAAAGCCCTCACCAAGCCTCCATCACGGGTTTATAAAATTTTCATTCATGGACGAACGGTGAGAACCGTGTGATCGTGTCCGCGCCCATGTCTCCATCCGTCCTGGTTCCCACGGGGAGTAGACCGTCGTGCCCGCGCCGCCTCGCTTTCTCAGCCCCTTCGTGCGCACCCGCACCCGGCTGACCTTCGCCCTCGGCCTGGTCCTGGCCGCCGTGATCGCCGCTCTGCTGCCCTGGTGGAGTGGCGACGACTCATCAACTCCCGCTGCCCGCAAGCCGACCGAGGCCCGGAAGGCCGAGGTCGGCCCCCGTGACGAAGCCGCGGCCGTGGCCGAGTCCCGGCGTACCGGGAAGGCGGTGGTCGTCGACACGGCGACCACCGCCACCGGGATGACATGGGCGCTGCCGGACGGGCGGATGCGCACCGAGTCCGCGGCGCTCCCCCGGCGCGCGAAGAACGCCGAGGGACGGTGGGCGCCGATCGACAACCGGCTCCACCGGACCGCCGACGGCGTCCGCCCCGCCAACCCGGTGGTTCCGCTGACGTTCTCCGCCGGCACCCGGCAGGACAGGGCCGACCGGTCGTACGCGCGCAGCTCACTGACGGCTCGTCAGAAATCGTCCACGGAAACCGTGTTGGCCCAGACCGTCATCCAGGGCCACGTCATCTCCTACACCTGGCCCGGGGAGTTGCCCGAGCCGGTGCTGAGCGGTCAGCGCGCGCTGTACTCCGAGGTGCTGCCCGGCGTCGACCTGCTGATGGTCGCCCGCGCGGAGGGCGGTTTCGCCCAGCTCCTCATCGTCAAGACCCGTGAGGCGGCGGCGAATCCGGCACTCGCGTCGCTGTCGTACGGGCTGAAGTCGTCCACGGCCGTCTTCAAGTCCGACGCGTCGGCGCAGCGCGTGCTGATCGCGGACTCCTCCGGCGCGGAGGTCGGTTCCGTGCCGACGCCGTTCGCGTGGGACTCCAGCGGGCGTGACCCGGAGCTGCCGCAGGACCCGGACGCGCCGGGCGACTCCGTCGCGACGCCGGAGGAGGTGCTGGCCCTGTCCGGGCTGAACGGCATCGAGCCGGGTTCACGGCAGGCCCCGGCGCCCATGGCGCTGACCGGGGAGGGCACGGGGACGGCGCGGCTTGAGGTGAAGGCGGGTGCGACCGGGCTGCTCAGCGACCCGCAGGCCCGCTTCCCGGTGTTCGTCGACCCGACGATCCACCCGGGCACGCTGAACTGGACCATAGCCTACGAGCCGCATCCCAACGCCAGCTTCTGGAACGGCGTCAACTACAACGACGGCACACCCGAAGCGCGGGTGGGCCACGAGAAGGACACCGGCGGCACCGCTCATTCGTTCTGGCGCATGAAGTACAGCAGCAGCCTGAAGGGCGCGAAGATCACGTCCGCGAAGTTCAAGGTGCTCAACAATCACTCCTGGTCGTGTGAGAAGCGGGAGTTCCAGCTCTGGCTGACGGGCGCGATCTCGTCGGGCACGACGTGGCGGAAGCCGCCCGCCTGGACGACCGAGATCGACCGGGCGTCGTTCGCGCACGGCTGGAAATCCGGCAACTGCCCTGACAAATTCGTGGATTTCGACGTGAGAGCCGCCGCGCAGAAGGGCGCTGACAACGGCTGGTCGAGCATCACGCTGGGGATGCGCCCGACCAATAAACGCGACACCCAGACCTGGCGCAAGTTCAGGGCGGACTCGGCGGTCATAGACGTCGAGTACAACCGCCCGCCGGCCGTCCCGAGCAGCGTGACGAGCACCCCGGGCAACGCCTGCAACACCACCAAGGCGGGGGCGACGATCGGCAAGACCAACGTCGTCCTGTCCGCCAAGTCCTCCGACCCGGACGGCAACCTCAAGGGGCTGCGCTTCCGGATGTGGAAGTCCGGCGCCGCCGTCCCGGCGGGCGCCCTCGTCACCAGCCTGTCCAGCGGAAGGGCGACGTTCACCATCTCCGCCGCCAACCTCGTCGACAAGGGTGTCTACTTCTGGGACGTCCGCGCCGAGGACTCCGGTGGGCTGGTCTCCGACTACTTCCCGACCAGCGGGAGCCGGTGCACGGTGACCGTCGACGGGTCGGCTCCGCCGCCGCCGACGGTGGAGAGCGACGTGTTTCCCGAGGCCACGGACGACGGACAGACCTGGGCGAAGGAGAAGTTCGGGAACACCGGGGCCGTCACCTTCACATCGCCGGGTGCGGTGAAGTTCCGGTACGGCATCGAGGGGTTGTGGTGGAAGACCGCCGACGCGGTCAAGAAAAAGATCGACGAGACGGTCGTGGACACGTTCACCGACACGGCGCTGAAACCCCAGCACGCCGGCATCAACTGGCTGAACGTGTACGCCATCGACGCGGCCAACAACCAGAGCGTGGTCACCAACTACGGCTTCTACGTCCCGCCCCGTGACTCGGGAGACGCCCCCGGTGACGTCAACGGCGACGCGCTGCCCGACATCGTCCTGGTGAACGGCGACGGCAAGCTCCTCACCTGCGTCGGTCTGCCGGCCGGTGAACTCCAGGGGTGCATGGCCGCGTCGTACAGGTCCGGCGGAGAGCTGCACCCCGCCGGCCACTGGTACGACCCGGCGACGAACAAGGCCGCGCTGATCAGCCACTACTCCGACGCGTACCCGGGTGACGGCGTCTCCGACCTGTTCGCGGTCTCCCCCGACGGGGTCCTCTGGCTCTACCCCGGGGACGGGTACGGCAGTTTCAACATCGACAAGCGCATCCGGGTCATCCTGCCCGCCGACGCGCCCGCGCCCTCGACCTGGACCCAGATCAGGGCCGTCGGCGACATCACCGGCGACCGGCTCCCGGACCTCGTCCTGCGCTCCGGCACCTCCTTCTGGGTCCTCTCCGGGTACACCGGGGCGAAGTTCCAGACGGCCACGATGATGAACACCGACGCGTGGGCCCGGCGCGACATCGTCAACATCGCCGACGTCAACGGCGACAAGACGCCCGACATGCTGTGGCGCAACCTCGACAACGGGAACATGTACGTCCGCCACGGCAAGCCCGGTTCCGTCACCGGCAGCGTCGACCTCGAATCCCTCAAGGTGGGCTCCAGCTCCCTCAGCGGCCAGGACGTCGCCTACGGCACCGGCTGGGCCGAGTCCGCCGTCTCCACCGCCCTCGGCATCCCCGACGTCAACGGCGACGGCGTCCCCGACATCTGGGCGCGGTCCGCGGTCGACGGGCAGATGCGGATCTACTATCCGTCGCGGACCAACACGAACGCGGCGGTGAAGGTGGTGCTGTCGACGGACTGGCGGACGGTGAGGTCCATGAGCTGATCCATGCTTCGGGGTGACCCACAGCGCACCCGACGCGGGCCCGGCTGCTTCCTGGGAGGGAGACGCAGCCGGGCCCACCTCGTGCCGGGGGCGCACAGCCGAGACGCTCACGCTCACTCGTCACAGTGATCACCGACCCGCCAAGTAACCGTTCTCTGCTCATCCGGGTTGTTCCGGGGACGGTGCATGCGACCGCCGTGGGGGCGACACCCGTGCGGACGTTCGAGTACAAGGCGTGCGCGCATCTCTACGTAAGTGGCGTGCGGCGGGTGAGTCAGTGTCATCACGTGACGAAGTGAGGGGTGTTGTGGGCGAGGAGCGGCGGGAGGCGTGGTTGCGGTGGGTCGGGGTCGGGGGGTTTGTGGGGGGAGTTGTGGCCGGGCTGGGGTTCTTCGCGTTCTTCCCAGGGTTGCCGCATGTCATCGACTGGGGTGCGGTGATCGTCGCGTTGGGGGTGGGGGCGGTGGCCAGGTGGGGGTGTCTCGTGTGGGGGCGCAGGAGACTGAACGGGCGGGCGTGATCAGGCCGTTCGCTTGCGGGGTGTCGTCTTCTTCGCCGTGGCCTTCTTCTTCGGCGCCGTCTTCTTCGGTGTGCGCTCGGGGAGTTGGCGGACCTCGGCCTCCTCACCCCGGGACGCCTTCGCGGCGTTGACGCTCTTCTCCAGCGCGGCCATGAGGTCGAGGACCTTGCCGGAGGCGGGGGCGGCGGGCGTCTCCGCAGGGGTCTCGCCGGAGGACTTCGCGGCGATCAACTCCTCCAGCGCTTCCCGGTATTCGTCGTGGAGGTCGGCGAGGTCGACCTCGCCGAGGGTGTCCATGAGGACGTCCGCGAGGTCCAACTCCTCGGGCCGGATGGTGACTTCGGTCTCGGGGGCGACACCTTCGGGAACCCGGACCTCGTCGGGCCAGAGCAGGCCGTGCATGGCGATCGCGTCGCCGACGACGCGCAGCATGCCGAGGCGTTCACGGCCCCGCAGCGCGTACTTGGCGACGGCGACGCGGTTGCTGCGCTTCAACGCCTCGCGCAGCAGCGTGTACGGCTTCGCGGCGGGGACGCCGGCCGCCGCGAGGTAGTACGCCGTGTCCATCTGGAGGGGGTCGATCCGGTCGGCCGGGACGAAGGCGACGATCTCGATGGTGCGGGCGGTGGGGAGGGGGAGGTGGGAGAGGTCGTCGTCGGTGATGGGGACGATCGTGCCGTCGGCCTCCTCGTACCCCTTGCCGATCTCGGCCGTCTCCACCTCGCGGTCCTCCAGTTCGCAGACCTTGCGGTAGCGGATCCGGCCGCCGTCCTCGGTGTGGATCTGGCGGAAGGAGACGGAGTGGCTCTCGGTGGCGTTGACGAGCTTGATCGGGATGCTGACCAACCCGAAGGAGATCGCGCCGTTCCATATGGATCGCACGGTTCGCTTCCTTTCCATCCCGATAATCTCCGTTTTGCGGGATTCTTATCCTATGACGCCCATCACCTCCGTGGACGGCCGGCGGCTCGCGCTCAGCAACCTGGAGAAGGTGCTGTACCCGGCGGACGGGTTCACCAAGGGCGAGGTGCTGCACTACTACGCGACGATCTCGGACGTCCTGCTGCCGCACCTGCGGGACCGCGCCGTCTCGTTCCTGCGCTACCCGGACGGCGCGGCGGGCCAGGTCTTCTTCACGAAGAACGTCCCGCCGGGCACCCCCGAGTGGGTCACGAAGGCGCAGGTCACGCGGTCGGACGGGGCTGCGCGGATGGTCGTCGTCCAGGACCTGGCGAGCCTGATGTGGGCGGCGAACCTGGTCGCCGAGTTCCACACGCACCAGTGGACGGTGCTGCGGCCCGACCTCGCCGACCGGCTGGTCCTCGACCTCGACCCCGGCCCGCCCGCGAGCGTCGCCGAGTGCTGCCGGGTCGCGCTGTGGCTGCGGGAGCGGCTCGCGGCGGACGGGATCGAGGCGTTCGTGAAGACGTCCGGCGCGAAGGGGCTGCACCTCCTGGCGGCGGTGCGCGACGCGTCGTCCGAACGGGTGAGCGAGTACGCCAAGCGGCTCGCCGTCGAGGCGGAGACGGCGCTGCCGGATCTCGTCGTCCACCGCATGAACCGGGGTCTGCGCCCCGGCAAGGTCTTCGTCGACTGGAGCCAGAACGCCGCCCGCAAGACGACCGCCGCCCCGTACACCCTCCGCGCCCGCCCGACGGCCACGGCCTCGACGCCGGTGCGCTGGGCGGAGGTGGCGGCCGGATCCGACGGCGGTGGTCTCGCGTTCCGCGCGGGAGACGTCGTCCGACGGGTGGCGGAGTACGGGGATCTACTGGCCCCACTGTTCGACGCGGACCGGGCGGGCCGGGTCCCCTAGGTGACGCCCCGTACCCCTCCGGTCCCCCCGCCCCTCATACCTTCCCCCACGTCCCCCGGTCCCGGGCCATCGCGTGCAGCGCCTCCACATCGGCCGGTTTCAGCACCCCGCCCTGCCGCCCCAGCTCGGGCAGCGCGTCGTCCCGTAGGACCCGTACCTCCCGCAGGGGAGCCGTCACCCGTACCTCGCTCGCGCCGACGACCGCGAGGACGGGCCGTACCTCGGCGGTCAGCGCGTACGACGCCCTCGCCGCGTCCGCGCGGACCCGGCGCAGGAGGGGCTGGGCGTCGCGGCGGCCCAGGGTGACCATGGGGTCGGCGACGATGACGCGCACCTTGCGGGCGTACACGGTGTGGACGGCGTAGAGGCCGGCGGGGCCGATCGCGAGGTGGTGGAGGCGGTCGCCGCCGGGCAGGGGCACCGAGTGCAGGGTGTGCCAGCCGGCGCCGTCGAGGGCGTCGAGCGCGTCGCCGACGGTCTGCTCGGCGGCCAGGGCCCGGCGCCGGGGGTCCGGGCGCAGGCGGGAGCCGGTCGGCGGGGTGCGGTCGAGGGCGACGAGGAGGGCCTCGCCGGGGCGGTTGGGGGCGAGGTCGTCGTCCGGGTGGAGGGAGAGGAGCGCCAGTTCGGCGGGGGTGGGGACGGGGGGCGGGCCGACCGTGACCGGGCCGGTGAGGAACGGGGCGAGCGCCGTCATGACGTCCGCTCTGCTGTCGTCGCTCAGCAGGTTGACCCTGGCCGCCTCACGGTCGTACCAGGCGATGTTCCGTCCGTCGGTCAGGCAGACGTAGAGCCGTTCCTGGCCGTGGCGCCAGGTCGGTACGACGCGCAGTCCCGTCATGCACCATCACCCCATGGACCATGGGAACAGGAGCGGTACGCCAGGGGCAAGAAGGCGGTTACCTTTGGCGCGAGTTGGGCAGGCCACTGGCAGATCCCTTGCACACGTCCCGTAATACCTCCGAGGCAGATTCCGGTGAGCGCGCGTTGGGGAGGCGTTGTTGCGGACCCGCAGGAAGCAGCCCGATGTACCGGCCCCCGACAGCCCGTGGAACGAGATCGTCCCCGGCCTGTGGATGGGCGGGCACGAGTTCCGGGGCCGTTCCGGGCAGGTGGAACGGGCCGTCGTACGCGATCAGTTCGACCTGGTGCAGACGCTGCTGCGCCTGCCGGGGTACGGTCCCGGCTCCACCGTCGAGCACCACGTCTGGGACATCCCGGACGGCCCTCTCGACGGTACCCAGCTCGCCGGCGTCATCCGGCTCGCCCGCGCGGCCAGCGAGGCGCTCGACGAGGGGCGGCGGGTGCTGGTCCGCTGCTACCACGGCTACAACCGCTCCGGCCTCGTCGTCGCCCACGCGCTGGGACTTCGGGGGTACGGGGCGGAGGAGGCGATCCGGCTGATCCGGGGGCGGCGGTCGCCCTGGGCTCTGCACAACGAGTTGTTCGTCGAGTACCTGCGGGCGGGGTTGCCGACGGCCCGGTTACTGGAGGAGCTGGCCGAGTGAAGGGGTGAGTAATCGTTTCGCCTTCTTCTTCCTCTCTTCACACCCTTCACTTCCCCACCCGAATACTCACGACTAAATCCCTACAAATCCCGGCCCTGTCACCCCCGTAGTACCCCCCTCTTGCCCATCCCTTGGTCCAGCCCGGTACGCAAAAAGGACTTCCGCACGAATAAGGTGAACGGGATCAGTGTTCCGTTCGGCCCACAGGAGTCCCTTGAGTCTCGCCCGGCGTCTTCGTCTCGCGCTCGTCGTCGTGCTGTTGGCGGCGGCGGGAGTGGGGTGCGGTGACGCCGGTGGGGTGCGGGGGGCGGGGCCGACGGCGGTCGCGAACAGCCCGGAGCGGCTGTGGCCGCAGATCAAGCCGGCGTCGAGCCCGGCGTGGGATCTGGACGAGGCGGAGACGCGGGTGGTCAAGGGGATCACCGTGCCGGGGGACGACATCCGCCGGGTGGACCCGGTGGCGGTCGTCCGCGCGGAGATCGCCTCCGACCCGAGCGACTACGCGGGCGCGAAGGCGCCGTACCGGGACACCGGGCGGCTGATGGACAGGTGCGGCACGCCCGGGAAGGGCGAGTGCCCCGTACTCCAGCCGTACTACCGGGACCTGACCGGGGACGGGAAACCCGACCTCACCCTCGGGTTCCGGCTGCACCCCGGCGACCTCACCGCCGTCCGCGTCTACACCGTCGAATCGCACCGGCTCGTGCAGGTCATGTCCTGGGAGGACGCGGTCAGCGCGGTGGAGCTGGCCGGGCGGTCGGTGATCATCCGCTCGCCCTCGGACCTCGCGGACTACGAGTACCGCCTCCAGTGGACCTGGGACCCGGAGCAGAAGGCGATGCTCCTCACCCACGACGAGATGCTCCGCACGGACGGCCGCCGCATGCCGAGCGGCAAACGCCGTGGCGCCCCGTCCGTGACCCACCCGTCCACCACCCCTCAGCCGCTCCCGTCCGCGACGCCCCGCCCCTCGTACTCCTCGTACTCCCCCGCGGCGGGCACGTCGGACGTCGTACCTGGGGTGTACGGGGTGTACGGGGCGTCAGGGTTGTCCGGATGAGCCCCCCGCGCCTCATCCGCAACCCCCGCTGGACCCGCACTCTCGCCTTCAAGACCGCGGCGTTCATCACGGTGATGTGCTGCGGGCTGGCGACGATGCTGGGCATCCTCGTGCACGTCCAGGTGACGAACCAGACGGTCGGCCAGTCGAGGAGCGTCGCACTGTCGAGGCTCGCGGAGGCGACGGACGCGTACGAGGCGGGCGACGCGCTGTCGCCGAACGCCGGGGTGGACCCGGCCGGGCTCCCCCGGGAGCTGAAGGCGCTGGCGGCGGCGGGTGAGCGGGGGACGATGGTCGCCGAGCACCGGGGCCGCCCCCTGATGTGGGCGGCGGGCCCGGCGGCCGGCGGCAAGGCGCTGGCCGTCGCCGTCGAGTACGGCCAGCAGGCCCGCACGATCGAGGCGCTGGACAACGCGATCCTGTGGTCGTCGGGCCTCGCGATCGGCGTGACGCTGCTGGTCGGCGCGGTGGCCGTGGCCCGCGTGACCCGTCGGCTCCAGGCGACCGCGCAGGTCGCCCGCCGGATCAGCGCGGGCGATCTGGACGCCCGGGTGGACGACCCCCTCGCGAGGGAGTCCCGGCAGGACGAGGTCGCGGCGGTGGCGTCGGCGCTGGACCGGATGGCGTCGTCGCTCCAGGGCAAGCTGCTGAGCGAACAGCGCTTCACGGCGGACGTCGCGCACGAGCTGCGCACCCCTCTCACCGGCCTGCACGCGGCGGCGGAACTGCTGCCGCCGGGCCGCCCTACGGAGCTGGTCCGCGACCGGGTCGCCGCGCTGCGGACGCTCACGGAGGACCTGCTGGAGATCTCCCGGCTGGACACCGGGAAGGAGCGACTCGACCTGGGTGCGGTGGAGTTGGGCGCGCTGGCGCACCGGGTCGTGGCGGCTTCGGGTGCGGCGGCGGACGTCGTCGTCGTACAGGACAGGGTCGTGGAGACGGACCGGCGGCGGCTGGAGCGGGTGCTCGGGAACCTGGTGTCGAACGCGCACCGGCACGGGGCGGGGCCGGTGGTGGTGACGGTGGACGGGCCGGTGGTGTCGGTCCGGGACCACGGTGGGGGGTACCCGGAGTACCTGGTGCTGCACGGGCCGCAGCGGTTCCGCACCGAGGGCGGGGCGCGGGGGCACGGGCTGGGACTGACGATCGCGGTGGGGCAGGCGGAGGCGCTGGGCGCGCGGCTGGCGTTCGGCAACGCGCCGGACGGCGGGGCGGTCGCCACCCTGACGCTGCCCTCGGGGGCGTCCCCTAGTGGCGCAACTTAAGGGGCATCCCCTACCCCTTCACCCCTAACGTGGCGGTTAGTCAGCTTTCTCCCCCTCTCTCCCGGAGGAACCGCCATGCGCTCCACCCTCGCCCGTCTCGGCATAGCCGGCGCCACCGCCGCCCTCGCGCTCGCCGCCGCCGTCGTACCGGCCGCCGCGAACGACGACTGGGGACACCACCACCATCACGACAATCCGCGCCTCTACAAGGGCGTCGTGACGGCGAACGGCGGGCTGCGGCTGCACTCCAAGCCCACGCGAGGCAGCGAGGTCATCCGAGTGGCCCCCAAGGGGGAGATCGTGTCGATCTTCTGCAAGACCCCCGGGGACACGGTCGACAGCAACCCGCTCTGGTACCTGCTGACGGACGGCACCTGGGCGTGGGGTGCCGCGCGGTACATCGACAACATCGGCCCGGCGCCGCGCTGGTGCTAGCGCCAGGCTCACAAGGAGCACCATTTGGGTAGGTTCCGGACATGACGAGCGCCGGTATCGGAATCGCCGCGGCCGACGCGGCCGTACGGCTCCCCCGGCGCCGCGGCCTCGAACTGGCCCTGCTCGTCGTCGCCGTCCTGCTCTGCGTGTCGGGCTACTGCGCCGTGGGGCTTGCGAAGAGCGGCTCGGTGCCGCCCGGCGCCGCGGGTTACGGCGCCGGGCTCGGGGTGCTCGCGCTCTGCGCGCACCTCGCGGTCCGGCTGCGCGCGCCGTACGCGGACCCGCTGCTCCTGCCGATCGGCGTACTCCTCAACGGCATCGGCCTGGTCCTCATCCACCGGCTCGACCTGGAGACCCCGGGCGACCGCGCGGCGCCCGCCCAACTCATCTGGTCCGCCTCGGGAGTCGCCCTCTTCACACTCGTCGTCCTGGCGCTGCGCGACCACCGGGTCCTGAAGCGGTACGCGTACGTCAGTGTCGCCGCCGCCCTCGCGCTGCTGACGCTCCCGGTGCTGTTCCCGGCCGTCAACGGGGCCCGGATCTGGATCAGGATCGCCGGATTCTCCATCCAGCCGGGCGAGTTCGCGAAGGTGCTGCTGGCGGTGTTCTTCGCGGCGTACCTCGCGGACAACCGCACGGCGCTCGCCTACGCGGGCCGCAGGATCTGGTTCATGCAGCTCCCAACTGGCCGTGTCCTGGGGCCGATCGTCGCTATCTGGCTGATCAGTGTCGGCGTCCTGATCCTCGAACGCGACCTGGGCACCTCGCTGTTGTTCTTCGGGCTGTTCGTCGTGATGCTGTACGTCGCCACCGGGCGCACCGGCTGGATCGCGGTCGGCCTGCTGCTCGCGGCGTTCGGCGCGGCGGCCGTCAGCGCGCTGGAGCCCCATGTGCACAGCCGGGTCGAGGACTGGCTGCACCCGTTCGCGTCGATCGACGCGGGTCTCGGACCGAACCAACTCGCCCAGTCCCTCTTCTCGTTCGCGGCGGGCGGCGTCCTCGGCACCGGCCTCGGGCTCGGCCACTCCGTCCTGATCGGCTTCGCCGCGAAGTCCGACTTCATCCTCGCGACGGCCGGCGAGGAGCTGGGCCTCGCGGGCTTGTCTGCGCTCTTCCTGCTCTACGGCCTGCTGGTGGAACGCGGTTACCGCGCGGGCCTCGCGCTGCGCGACCCGTTCGGGCGGCTGCTGGCCGTCGGGCTCTCGGCGATCGTCGCGCTCCAGGTGTTCGTCATCGCGGGCGGCGTCACCGGGCTGATCCCGCTGACGGGCATGGCGATGCCGTTCCTCGCGCAGGGCGGTTCGTCGGTGGTGACCAACTGGGTGATCGTGGCGCTGCTGATCCGGCTGAGCCACGTGGCGCGGAAGGGGGAGCGGTGAAGAGCGATCCGCGCATGACCCGGCACATCCGGCACGCCGCCGTCTTCTCCTGCCTCCTGCTGCTGGCCCTGCTGGTCAACGCGGCCCGCGTGCAGGTCGTGCAGTCCCCGTCGTACGACGGCAACCCCGCCAACCGCCGTACCGCCATTGCCCGTTACGCGGCCCCGCGCGGCGACATCCTCGTCGGCGGCGCCCCCGTCACCGGCTCCCGGGACAGCGGGGAGCAGCTGCGCTATGAACGGACGTACCGGGACGGGCCGTTGTACGCGCCGGTGACGGGGTTCTCGTCGCAGCAGTACGGGACGACGCTCCTGGAGCACAGCGAGGACGCCGTGCTCTCCGGCACCGACCCGTCGTTGTCGGCGTTCCCGATCCTGAACGGCGTGACGCGCGCCCGCCCGCCCGGCGGGCGGGTCGTGACGACCATCGACCGCCGTGCGCAGCGCGCCGCGTTCGAGGGCCTCGGGAACCGGAAGGGCGCGGTGGCTGCCGTCGAGCCGTCCACGGGGCGGGTGTTGGCGCTGGTGTCGACGCCGTCGTACGACCCGGCCGCGCTCTCCGGGAACGGGGCGGCCGTGCGGCGGGCGTGGGCGCGGCTGAACGGTGATCCCGATCAGCCGATGCTCAACAGGGCGGTACGGCAGACGTATCCGCCGGGGTCGACCTTCAAAGTGGTGACCGCGGCTGCCGCGTTGGACGCCGGTGTCGTCAACGACCTTGACGCGCCCACCGATTCGCCCGCGCCCTACACGCTGCCGGGGACGACGACGAGCCTCACGAACGAGGGGCCGGGGTGTGAGGACGCGCCGTTGCGGGCCGCCTTCGAGTGGTCCTGCAACACGGTGTTCGCGAAGCTCGGGGTGAGCGTGGGGGTGCGGAACATGGTGGCGACGGCGGAGGCGTTCGGGTTCAACGACCCGGGCGTGCGGATCCCGTTCGCGGTGGCGCCGAGCACCTTCGACCGGACCGTGGATCAAGCCCAGTTGGCGCTGTCGTCCATCGGGCAGTACAACACGCGGGCGACGCCGCTCCAGATGGCGACGGTCGCGGCGGCCGTCGCGAACGGGGGGCAGGTGCGGACGCCGTACCTCGTGGAGCGGACGACACGGAGGGGTGGGATGACGATGTCGACGGCCGGGTCGCGTCCGGTGCGGCAGGCGATGCATCCGTCAACCGCCCTTCGGCTGCGGGAACTCATGGAAGGCGTGGTGCGGGAGGGGACCGGCACCAACGCCGCGATCCCCGGCGCCGTCGTCGGCGGCAAGACCGGCACCGCACAGCACGGCGTGGGCAACTCCGGTACCCCGTATGCCTGGTTCGTGTCCTGGGCGCAGGGCGAGCGGGATCCCGAGCCCCGCGTGGCGGTCGCCGTGGTCGTCGAGGACGGCTCGGCCGACCGGGGCGACATCACCGGCGGGGACGTCGCGGCGCCGATCGCGCGGGCGGTGATGGAGGCGGTGCTCACGTCGTGAGACGGGGGGTGCCGGGGACGGGGACCCCGACCTAACGTTCGGCCATGACCTCCCACGAACTCGCCCAGGTGAACATCGCCCGCCTCAAGTTCCCCTTGGACTCACCGGAGTTGAAGGACTTCGTCGACGCTCTGGACCCGGTCAACGCAGTCGCGGACGCCGCACCGGGGTTCGTCTGGAGGCTCCAGTCCGACGACGGTGACGCCACCGGCATCGAGGTCTTCGGGGACCGCTGGCTCATCATCAACATGTCGGTCTGGCAGGACACCGACGCGCTGACCGCGTTCATGTACCGAGGGCGGCACCGGGAGTTGCTCCAGCGGCGGCGGGAGTGGTTTCAGAAGGCCGTGGAGGCGATGGCCGTGCTGTGGTGGGTGCCGGCGGGACATCGGCCGACCGTCGCGGAGGCGGAGGCACGGCTGCTGCACCTGCGCGCGAACGGACCCACGCCGTACGCGTTCACGCTGCGGACGTCGTTCGCGGCGGGGGTGCGCGAGGCGGTGGCGGGAGAGGTGCCGGAGGGGTTGGGGTGCGGGGTGTGAGAGGCGGGGTGTGAGGGGTGGGGTGTGAGAGGCGGGGCGGATCGGCCACCGGGGTGTGCGGGTGGGGGTCAGATCGGCTTCCGGAGTTCCTCGCGGACCTTCAGCGTCGTCCGTGCCGCCGCCTCCAGGTCGACGTCCTCCACCTTCTGGGCGAGCGACTCGGGTGAGACCTCGGCGACCGTCGCGCCCGTGTTGCCGTCGACCCAGGCGCAGACGGGGTAGGTGAGTTTGGTGCCGAGCCGCTCCTGGACCGCGATCTCGCAGGTGATCGTGAGATCGGCGCCGGGCAGGTTGTAGTCCTTGGGAGCTACTGCGATGGACGTGTTCTCGGCCTCGCCGACGCCCTTCATCATGCTCTTGCGGGAGGCCGCGGTGTCCTTGAAACGGCCGTACATCCCGGAGACGACCAGGCCACCCTTGGTCCGGCCGGCGCTCGCGTCGTACCGTCCCACGACCGCCTTGACGTCGCGCGCGTTCCAGGCGCCGCTCTCGCTCTCGATCTGCTCGCCGAGGGTCTGCGACATGTCCTCGCCGAACCGGTACTCCCCGTCGAGCAGCGTCGTCGGCAGCGTCAGTTTGTACCTGGCCTCGGGGAACCCCTTGTCGGAGCCGCTGACGAAGACGAGGGAGACGACGGCGACGATGAGCAGGACGAGGGCGGAGGCGATGATCCCGAGGACGAGGCCGAGACGCCGCCTGCGCGGGGGCGGCGGGACCGGGGCACCCCAGGGTTGCCCGTAAGGGGACTGGCCGTAGGGGGGTTGACCCTGGGGAGGCTGGCCGTAGGGGGGTTGACCCTGAGGGGGTTGGCCGTAGGGCGACTGCACCCCGTAAGGGGCCTGCTGCGGCGGCCCGTAGGGGGCGGCGCCTCCGTACGCGGGCGGCTGCCCGTAGGGCCCGGGAGCGGCGGGCGGCTGCCCGTAGGGGTTCGGCGGCCCGTAGGGACCCGGGGGCGGTGGAGGCGTGGACACGCCAGAACCGTACTCCAAGCGGGGGAGGACGACGAAGTTCCGCACGGGGGATTGACGGCCTTGCTGACAAGCGGTCTCATAAGCGCCATGACGACCCTGACCGATACCGACGCCGTTGACGGTCTGCGGGACGCGCTCGGCCTGCTCAAGGACCGCGAGCAGGTGGCCGAACGGCTCCTGGCCTCCTCCGCGAAGCACTCGTTCGACCCGGACAAGGAGCTGGACTGGGACGCCCCCTTCGAGGACGGCAAGTGGTTCTGGCCGCCGGAGCTGCTGTCCCTGTACGACACCCCGATGTGGCGGCGGATGAGCGAGGAGCAGCGCATCCTGCTCTCCCGGCACGAGGCCGCCGCCCTCGCCTCGCTCGGCATCTGGTTCGAGCTGATCCTCATGCAGCTGCTGGTCCGGCACATCTACGACAAGGCGGCGACGAGCGCGCACGTGCGGTACGCCCTCACCGAGATCGAGGACGAGTGCCGGCACTCCAAGATGTTCGCCCGGCTCGTCACCCGGGGTGACACCCCCTGGTACCCGGTGAGCCGCGCGCACCACAACCTCGGCCGGGTCTTCAAGACGATCTCGACGACGCCGGGTTCGTTCACGGCGACGCTCCTCGGCGAGGAGGTGCTCGACTGGATGCAGCGCCTCACGTTCCCGGACGAGCGCGTCCAGCCGCTGATCCGCGGGGTCACCCGGATCCACGTCGTCGAGGAGGCGCGGCATGTGCGGTACGCCCGCGAGGAGTTGCGCCGCCAGATGCTCACCGCGCCGCGCTGGTCGCAGGAGTTCACCCGCGTGACGTCCGGGGAGTTCGCCCGCGTGTTCTCCGTCGCCTTCGTCAACCCCGAGGTGTACGCCAACGTCGGGCTCGACCAGCGGGAGGCCGTCGCGCAGGTCAAGGCGAGCGGGCACCGGCGGGAGGTCATACAGAAGGGCGCCGGGAAGCTGACCGAGTTCCTCGACGACATCGGGGTACTACGGGGTGTGGGGCGCCGGCTGTGGCGGTCGTCGGGGCTGCTGGCCTAAGGGTCACCCCCGTAGTACCGGAGGGCCACGGTCCGGTCCCAGCGGTTACGCTGCACGTCATGCCGCCCCCCGCCGTCCCCGCCTACCGCCGTCTCAGTGTCGAGGAGCGGCGCAGTCAGCTCCTCGACTCCGCGCTCACGCTCTTCGCGCACCGCGCCCCCGAGGACGTCTCGCTCGACGACGTCGCGGAGGCGGCGGGGGTCTCCCGGCCGCTCGTCTACCGGTACTTCCCCGGCGGGAAGCAGCAACTGTACGAGGCGGCGCTGCGGTCGGCAGCCGAAGAGCTGCGGCACTGCTTCGACGAGCCGCACGACGGCCCCCTCCTCACCCGCCTCGGCCGCGCCCTGGACCGCTACCTCGGCTTCGTCGACGAGCACGGCACCGGGTTCAGCGCGCTGCTCCAGGGCGGCAGCGTCGTCGAGACCTCCCGGACGACGGCGACGGTCGACGGGGTGCGCCGGGCCGCCGCCGAGCACATCTACAGCCATCTCGACGTCGCCGACCCGGGCCCCCGCCTTCGGATGACCGTCCGGATGTGGATCACCGCCGTCGAGGCGGCCTCCCTGATCTGGCTCGACGAGGGGAAGCAGCCGCCCGCCGAGGAGCTGCGGGACTGGCTGGTCGACCAGTTCGTGGCGGTCCTCACCGTCACCGCGAGCCGCGACCCGCAGACGGCGGAACTGCTCGGCGGGCTGGCGGAGCGGGCCTGAGGGGGGCATCCCTGAGGGGCGTCCCTGAGGCAGCGCGTCCCTTAGGGGGCGCACCCGAACACCGGCAGCGCGCCCACGACCACCGCGCGCCCCCACCACCCCCGTACCGGAGACTGGTCCCGTGAAGAGCCAGCAGACCCCCTTCGAGGGCGGCCCCATGGACGGCCGGACCCTCCCCGTCCTCCTGGGCCCGACCGGCCATCCCCCGAAGACGTACCGCATCCCCGTCCCCGACAGCGCGGGCGGCCCCCCGACGGTCCTCGTCTACCGGCGGGTCCCGCGCGGCCACAGCAAGCGCCTCGGGGTCCCGACGGGCTGGAAGTACGCGTTCGACCCGGACGGCAAGGGGGGTCCGGCGAAGCCGCGCTGGCCCTGGTCGAAGCCGCGGCCCCGCGAGGAGGGCACGGAAAATTAGCTGATCATCGGCCCACCCCCTTGCTAGGGTGCGCCGGTGTCAACGATCAGGCAGTTCCAGGTGACCTTCGACTGTGCGAACCCCGAGCGGGTCGCCCGCTTCTGGTGCGAGGTACTGGGGTATGTCGTACCGCCCCCACCTGAGGGCTACGCCTCCTGGACGGACTACGACCGCACACTCCCGGCCGACCGCCAGGGCGCCTCGTTCGCCTGCTCCGACCCCACAGGCGTAGGCCCCCGGTTGTACTTCCAGCGCGTCCCCGAGGGCAAGGTCGTCAAGAACCGCGTCCACCTCGACGTCCGCGTAGGCACCGGCCTCGTCGGCGAAGAGCGGCTCGCCGTGCTCAAGGCGGAGCGCGACCGCCTGATCGCGCTCGGCGCGGTCTGCGACCGCGTACTGGTCGCCGACGAGTTCAACGAGTCCTGCATCGGGATGCGGGACGTCGAGGGCAACGAGTTCTGCCTCGACTGAGGCACCGGGCCGGGGTGCGAGCAGCCGGCCCGGGCGTAAGCCGCCCACCGGAACGTGAGCGGCCAGCACGGGTGCAAGCTGCCGACCGGAGCGTCAGCGGCCAGCCCGGATACGAGCCACCCACCGGAACCTCAGCCACCAGCCCGGGCGTAAGCAGCCAGCCGCGGTGTGAGCCGCCAGGCGCCACCGCACCAGCCGCCACGCCGACCCCCGCCCCCTGTGACGCGCACGAGTGACGTCGTTGCGCCGGACCGCCCACGCCCGGCGCGCGCCCTGCTCTCCCGCGCCTGATGCTCGCCCTGCGGGACGGATCCACCGTCCCCGGCGGAGGTGATGGCATGTCAGGAAGGTTGCTGCGGCTGGTGTGCACGGCGGCGCTGGCCGCCCAGGTGGCGCTGGTGCCGTCGGTCGCGGTGGGCGTGCCCGAGCCCGCCGAGCGGCCCGTCGCCGAGCTGCTGACGGAGCTTCAGCGGCTGTACCGGGAGGCGGAGTCGGCCACCGAGGCGTACAACGCGACCGAGGAGCGGCTCAAGGCGCAGCGGGGTGAAGTCACGCGCCTCGACACCGAGTTGACGCGGGCCCGGCTCGCACTGGACGACAGCCGCGACACCGCTGGGCGGCTCGCCCGCCAGCAGTACCAGTCCCACACCGACATCTCCCCCTACGTCCGGCTGCTCCTCGCCAAGGACCCCCAACACGCCCTGGACGAGGGCCACGTCATCGGCCAGCTCGCCCGCGACCGTGCCTCCGCGACCACCCGGCTGGCCCAGGACGAACACCGCCGCGACACTCTCACGCGCGGCGCCCGCACCGCCCTCGACACCCAACTCGCCCTCACCGCCCGCAAGAAGAAGGCCCTCGACGACGTCCGGCACCGGCTCGACGACGTCCAGAAGCTCCTCGCCTCCCTCACCCCGGAACAGCTCACCCGCCTCGCCCTCCTCGAACGCACCCAAGTCGACCAACGCCAGCGGGAGTTCCTCGACACCCTCCCTACACCCGACTCCCCCGCCTCCCCGGCGGGCGAACAGGCCGTGCGCTACGCCATGGACCAGGTGGGCAAGCCGTACGAGACGGGTGCGGCGGGGCCGTCCGCGTACGACAACTCGGGGCTGGCGGTGGGGGCTTGGCGCCGGACGATCCCGCGTACGGCGAAGGAGCAGTGGGCGCGGCTGCCGAAGGTGCCGCTGCGTCAACTCCAGCCGGGTGACCTGGTGTTGTACCGCCCGGACGCGACGCACGTGGCGGTGTACGTGGGGAAGGGGAAAGTGGTGCAGGCGCCGGGGCCGGGCGGCAGGGTGAAGGTCACGCCCATCGCGACCGATCCGGTGCTGGGGGCGGTGCGACCGGCCTAGAAGTGGGGGCGGGGAGCGGGCAGGGTGGGCGCAATGCAGCACAGGCGCGGAGAGGCGACGCGGGCGCAAAGGGTGCGGGGCACTATCAGCCACATCGACGCCTCGCCCGCCCGCAACGCAGCCCCACCCGACCCCGCTCACCCCAACGCGGCCCCACCTGCCCTCTCACCCCGACGCCCTCACTCCTCCCCTCCCCTCACTCCCCCGAAGCCGCCCCAATCGCCTCGTCCAACACCTCACGCGACAAGGCGAGTTCGGCGATCAACCGGTCGATCCGAGCCCGCTCCGCCACCAACTCCTCCACCACGACCACCCCCTCTTCCCCCGCCTGCGCGCCCTGTGGCCCGGCACGCTGATCGGGAACCCTGCGCTCGGGGCGACGCTCCCCGCCGACGGCGGTCAGGGGGCGGCCGAGCAACTCCTCGCCGCCGGGGCTGACTTGGTGGCTCTCGGTCGGGCCTTCCTGGCCAACCCGGACCTGGTCGGCCGGATACGGGAGGGCGCCCCGCTCAATGAGGTGCGGGACGCCCTGATGATGTACACGGGTGGCGAGAAGGGGTATCTCGACTATCCGGTACTGGAGTTGGCCGACGATCAGGTCAGTGACGCGAGGTACGCGGCCGTCCGCTCCGGCTCGTAGAAGAAGTCCTCGAAGTCGGCGGGGTCGTCGAACCCGTTGGCGAACCGGTCGGCGGCGGGCTGCAACTGTCCTGCCGCGCCGAGGAGGTTGACGACGTGCTCGGGCGGCGGTGCGAGCATCGCGTTGGTCCACTTGGTGACGTGCCGGGCGGTGTCCCAGTACAGCTCGAAGGTGCCCCGCATCCATTCCTCGTCGAACTCCTTCTCGCCGTGGCCGAGGATGGAGCCGAGGTAGGAAGCAGCGCATTTCGCGGCGGAGTTGGAGCCCTGGCCGGTGATCGGGTCGTTCGCGACGACGACGTCGGCGACGCCGAGGACCAGCCCGCCGCCGGGGAGTGTACCGACGGGGTTGCGGACGGTCGGGGTGTAGCGGCCGGCCAACGTGGCGCCCGCGTCGGTGAGTTCGGCGTCCTTGGCCCGGTCGTACTCCCAGGGCAGGAACGTCCTCATCAACTCCAGGGTGAGGGCGAGGTGTTCGGCGGGGTCCTGGACGCCGGCGAAGGCGTCCACGGGGCCGCCGGGGACGCCCTCCCAGAACAGTATGTCGGCGCGGCCGGAGGTGGTGAGGGTCGGCATGACGAACAACTCCCCCACGCCGGGCACCAGGTTGCAGCGGACGGCCTCGGTGTCGGGGTGTTCGGGGCGCGGGCCCATGCCGTGGACGTAGGCGACGGCGAGGGAGCGCTGCGGGGCGTCGTACGGGGAGCGTTCGGGGTCGCGGGCGAACATCGACACCAGCTCGCCCTTGCCGGCGGCGACCAGGACGAGGTCGTACGTCCGGGAGAAGTAGTCCAGGTCGCCCACCGCGGCGCCGTGGACGACGAGTTGGCCGCCGCGCTGGGCGAACGTGTCCAGCCAGCCGGCCATCTTCACGCGCTGGTCGACGGACTGGGCGTAGCCGTCGAGGCGGCCGAGCCAGTCGATCGCGCGCTGGGAGGAGCCGGGGTCGAAGGAGCCGGGGGCGGCGAGGGAGACACCGAGGCCCTCGATCCTCGGGGCCTGGCTCTCCCAGAAGTTGATCCCGAGGTCGCGTTCGTGCTGGAGGGCCGTGTGGAACATGCACTGCGTGGACATCACGCGGCCCGAACGGATCTCGTCCGACGTCCGGTTGGACATCAGGGTGACCTCGTAGCCGTGCTTCTGGAGGCCGAGGGCGAGCTGGAGGCCGGACTGGCCGGCCCCCACCACGAGTATCTTCCGCATGCCAACTCCGGTCGTTATTCGGGGGTTTCGTCGAGCGCGTGGGCGACGAGGGAGAGGAGGGTGTCGATGACCGCGATGCGGCGGCGGGCGTCCATGACGAGGACGGGCACCCGCTGAGGGATCGTCAACGCCTCGCGTACGTCGTCGGGTTCGTAGCGCTCGGTGCCGTCGAAGTGGTTCACGGCGACGACGTACGGCAGTCCGCAGCTCTCGAAGTAGTCCAGGGCCGGGAAGCAGTCCTTGAGGCGGCGGGTGTCGGCGAGGACGACCGCGCCGATCGCGCCGCGCACCAGGTCGTCCCACATGAACCAGAAGCGCTGCTGGCCGGGGGTGCCGAAGAGGTACAGCACCAGGTCGTCGTCCAGCGTGAGGCGGCCGAAGTCCATCGCGACCGTGGTCGTGAGCTTCTGCGGGGTGGCGGTCAGGTCGTCCGTGGCGGCGGACGCCTGCGTCATCAGGGCCTCCGTCTGGAGGGGGGTGATCTCCGAGACGGCCGTGACCAGCGTGGTCTTGCCGACGCCGAAGCCGCCCGCGACGACGATCTTCGCGGCGACGGGGGCGCGGGTGCGGTCCGTCTGCCAGGATTTCAGGTTCTCGTCCGGATCAACTCCCCATAATCTTCCGGAGGTTGTGCGATCAGAGACGACGGAGTCCACTCAGCACCCTTTCCAGCAGTGCGCGGTCCGGGCGGCCCGTACCGTGGGTGGTACCGGTGCCGTACACCCGGATCTTCCCCTGGTCCGCGAGGTCGCTCAGCAGGACCCGGACCACACCGAGGGGCATGCGCAGCAAGGCGGCGATCTCGGCGACCGTGCGCATGCGGCGGCAGAGTTCGATGATGGCGGCGAGTTCCGGGAGGCCCCTGAGATCAGGCTGACGGTTCGTCAACTCCTTGTGTTCCTCCGGCGCTTCGAGAGCGGCGACGAAGGTCTCGACGAGGAGGACGTGGCCGAAGCGGGTCCGGCCGCCGGTCAGGGAGTAGGGGCGGACGCGGGCGGGGCGGCGGTTTCCGCCGCGTGTCGGGAGCTGTTTCCTGCCGTCGGTCATCGGGCGCCCCCTTCCGCCTCCAGCGACTTCCGTAGTTCCGTGCGGAGTTCGGGGGTCAGGACGTGTCCGACGCGGCCGACGAACAGGGCCATGTGGTAGGCGACGACGCTCATGTCGCAGTCCGCGTTCCCGTGGACGCCGAGGAGGGAGCCGTCGCTGATCGACATCACGCAGAGGCTGCCGTCGTCCATCGCGACCATCGTGTTCTTCGCGGTGCCGAAGTCCATCAGGCGGGCGGCGCCGAGGGTGAGGCTGCCGATGCCGGAGACGATCGTCGCGAGGTCTGCGGCGGAGCCTTTGGGGCCGCTGGGCTTCTGTGAACTCACCTCCTTCGCCTGGGCGTTGAGGCCCGGGTCGGAGGAGAGCAGCAACAGGCCGTCGGAGGAGACGACGGCCACCGACTGGATGCCGGGGACCTCCTCCACCAAGTTGTTCAGCAGCCAGTGCAGGTTACGGGCTTCGCTGCTCAGGCCGAAGGTACTGGGCGCGGTCAACTGCTTGCCTCCTCGACTGTGCCCCCCATGGCTTCCCCGGCGATTCCCGGCTCCCCGCGCTGCCCCCGCTGTGCGGGCAACTCCCCCTGTTGGGCAGGCAGTTCCACCTTGACCGTCTCCTCCGCGAGCTCCGACTCCGCGTCCCGGTACCCGGCCACGGCCCCCTGCCGAAACCCTCCGAGCTTCTTCCTGAGCGCCTCCGCGTCCACCCCACCCGCCCTCGGCCGCACCACCGCCTCCGGCGCACTCACCTTGGGCGTCCGCTTGGGCAACCCCTTCGCGGTGACCTGCTCCTCACCTTCGGCACGGGCGTGCTCCGCGGAGGCGGGGGCGGGTTCCACGGCGGGGCCGACGCGGGGGGTAGTTCGCGGGGTGACGCCGACACGCGGATCGGCGCCGGGCAGGCGGTCGGCGTCGGGCTGGTGGTCGGTACCGGGCCGGTGGTCGGTACCGGGCCGGTGGTCGGTACCGGGCCGGTGGTCGGTACCGGGCCGGTGGTCGGTACCCGGCAGGCGGAATGCGCCCGGCCGCTGCTCAGCACCGGGCCAGTCGTCAGCACCGGATCGGCGGTTTGCGCCAGGACGGAGGTCTGCGCCCGGCCAGTCGTCAGCACCGGGCCGAAGGTCTGCGCCGGATCGGCGATCAGCACCCGGCCAGTCGTCAGCACCGGCTCGGCGGTCAAGACGCCGACGCCGTTCGTGACCGCCCCGCGCGTCCACGTCAGCCTCCCGAGGAGCCTCCGCACGCGGATCAGCACCAAGGTCCACCCCGCCACCAGATCCCGGGCGCGGGACCGTTTCCCCTCCCGGGGCGGGCGGGAGAAGGAGGGCCATGGTCGTCTCGGAGGAGACGGGAAGCTCAACGGACTCGGCGGGGGCAGACTCGCCCGGCTCACCGGGAGCGGGCGCAGTGTGGACGACATCACCGCCCGGCTCGACACTGGCGCGCTCAGCACCGACTCGATCGTCGGGCTCGGCGTCAACGCGCTCGACTCCGTCGGACCGCGCACCGGACTCGACGCCGGTGTACCCGTCCCCGTCAGCCCGATCACCGGGAGCGGGCACAGCCTGGACGACATCACCGCCCGACTCGACACTGGCGCGCTCGGCAAGAGCAGACTCGCCCAGCTCAACGCTGACGCGCTCAGCACCGACTCGGTCATCGGGCTCGGCACTGACGCGCTCGACTCCGTCGGACCGCGCACCGAACTCGACGCCGGTGTACTCGTCCCGGTCAGCCCCATCACCGGAAGCAGGCACGGACACGGACACAGCCTGGACGACATCACCGCCCGACTCAACGCTGACGCGCTCAGCACCGACTCGATCGTCGGGCTCGGCGTCAACGCGCTCGACTCCGTCGGACCGGGCGCCAGACTCGGCACCGGTGTACCCGTCCCCGTCAGCCCGATCACCGGGAGCGGGCCGTTCATCCGAGGTGAACCCCTCGACAGCAGCGGACGATTCGGGAGACACAGCCGCAACCGCTTCCCCCTCACCGTCTCCGAGCCCCGCCCCGAGTCCGGCACCGTCCACCGCCACGACGCCCGCGCCGCCAACCTCGGACATGACGCGGGCCTGAACGGTGACATCGGCCTCTGACGTGGCACCACCCCCTGAAGGCAAGGCACCCTCAGCGGACTCCCCGTCCAGGGCCTCAACTCCGGCCCGCGCAGCACCGACCCCGACCTCGGCACCGACCTCGACCTCGGCCTCGGCTCCAGCACCAGCACCAGCACCAGCACCAGCACCGACCCTGACACCGGCACCGGCCTCGACCCCGGCTTCACCCCCAACCCCGACCTCAGCCCCTACCCCGGCACCGACCTCAGCCTCGACCCCGACCTCAGCCCCAACCTCAGCCTCGATTCCAGCTTCACCCTCAACCCCAGCACCGTCCGCACCCTCAGCCCCCTCACTGGGAACCCCACCCCCCGCCCGCCGAATCGCCCTCTCCGCCAACTCCACCGCAAGATCCCCACCCCGCGAACGCCCATTGATGACATGGGAGTTGGCCTCGGCGTCGGCGCCGGGAAGGGACACCGCGGCCGAAAGGGGGACGGTCTCGGCGGACGGGACCGCGCCGGCCGGGGCCGGGGACAGGACCGCTGTCGGGACGACGACGACCGCGGCGGTGCCGGAGGATTTCTTCTGGCTGCGCAGCCGGACACGGACGGCGTGCCGGTGGGCGAGCCGGGAGACGACGTAGAGGCCGAGCCCCTCCTCGTCCTCACCGGCGAACGGTGTGTCCAAGTCAGGTTCGGTGAGGCGGGAGTTGAGGGTGTCACGGCGGGCGGACTCGATGCCGACGCCCTCGTCCTGGACGGAGAGCATGACGTCGCCGTTCTCCAGGAGCCACCCGGAGACCTCGACGGGCAGGTCGGGCGGCGAGAAGGACGTCGCGTTCTCCATCAACTCGGCGAGGAGATGGGACAGATCGTCGGCGGCGAACCCGGCGATGTGGGCGTGCGGCGGCAACGACGAGATCCGCACCCGCTCATAGCGCTCGATCTCGGAGACGGCGGCCCGCACGACGTCCACCAGCGGTACGGGACCGGGGTGTTGCTGCTCGTGCTGCGCCCCGGCGAGGACGAGCAGGTTCTCGTTGTGCCGCCGCATGACGGTCGCGAAGTGGTCCAGCTTGAACAGCGTGGCGAGCCGCTCGGGATCCTGCTCCCGCTCCTCCAGCCCCTCGATGACGGCGAGTTGACGCTCGACCAGCCCGAGGGTGCGCAGCGAGAGGTTGACGAAGGTCGACCCGATGGACGCCCGCAGCCGCTCCAACTGCCCGGTGGCGGCGTCGAGTTCGGCCCTCAGTTCCGCGCGCGCGTCGGCCATCTCCTGCCGCTGCCCGACCAGGTGCTTACGGTCGGCCTCCAGCGTGCCGATCCGCTCGTGCAGCCCGGCCGCGTGCGCGTGCAGCGCGTTCACGGACCGGACGACCTGCGCGAACTCGTCGTTGCGGCCGGTGAACTTGACGGGTTCCTCGGCGCCGGGTTCCGCCGCCTCGGCGATCCGCGCGGCCCCCCGGCGGACGGCGGACAGCGGCCGGGTGAGGCTGCGGGCCATCCCGGTGGCGACCCCGACGGCGACCAGCATCAGCGCCCCGAGCAGCGCGACCCGCACCTCCAGCGAGGTCACGTCGTCGTCGCGGAGCACCTCAAGTTCCTTGGTGCGCCGGTCGAAGAGGGACGCCTCGACGCCGCGCATCAGCTCGATGCGGGCGGAGAGCGCGGCCGACACCTTCGCCGGGTCGGTGTCCAAGTCGCCGTTGTCCAGCACCGGTTGGTCGGTCAGCTCCGTCAAGTACTTCTCGGCGGCGTCGTTCTCACCACCGGTCACCGTCGAGTCGTAGGCGCCGGTCATGCTCGTCGGCGCGGTCTCGTGGAAGTCGGCGAGTGCCGAGTCCGAGCGGACGCGGGCCTGTTGGGCGGCGGCGCTGAGCGCGTCGCGCGACTCGGCGGCGCCGGAGGTGTCGTAGCTGTCGCTCACCGGGACGTCGAGGGCGGCGACCAGCAACCCCCGTGCGGCGGCGGCCTGTTGGACGGCCGAGTCGAGTTCGGTGAGGGCGTAGGCTCCGGCGCCCGCGCGCGGCGGGGTCTGCTGGGCGAGGCGCTCGGCGAGCCGGTGCAGCTCGGTGATCGTCTTGGTGTAGGACTCGTGGGCCTGGAGCGGGGTGCTCTTGCCGGCGAGGGCGCCCGTGCGGATCGTGGCGATGCCGTCGACGGCGGCGGGGAGGTTCCCGGCGGCGCGCAGGTCGCCGATCTGCCGGTCGACGCGGGCGGTGATCTGCGGGTCCGGTGCGCTCTTCTTGTCGCGGCCGGTCGCGAGGTAGGCGGTGATCTGGTCGCGCTCGTCGGCGAGGGAGTGCGCGAGGACCAGCGCCTCCTGGGTCTGCCCGGCGAGCGTCACCAGCTCCTGGGAGTCCTTGAGTTCGGCGGAGAGCGCGAGCACGGACGGAGCGCCGGCGGCGCCGATCGCGGCGGCGACGACCGCCACGGCGATGATCAGCCGGTTGCGCACATGGGTCCGACGGCCCTTGCCGACGGGAGGCAGCGGCTCCGCGCCCGTGCCCGAAACCTCGGAGGCCGACTGTTCTGTGCGCCGAGGCCGCGTCTTCTGCACCGGTGCTCGCATTCCTGATTCGTGTACCCATGGGACCGGATGACGCTCGGTCAACAACAGCGCACAACCGGTACGGTTCCCGACCCTCCCAGTGCCGGTGGGCGGGAAGCGCTCATCACCTGACCCGCCACCCGAAGGAGTGAACATCGGAGGGGAGTTGGCGGGCAAGTTCCACCGGCACGCACCGGCCCCCTCTCCCGACCGCCGGTTGGACGCGGGCGCCGGGCTTTGGGAGGATGCTCCACCACGCCTTCCCGGAGTACGCGATTCCCTCCCAAATCACCTTTCTGACCTGCAAAGAAGCGTCAACGGGACGATCATCGCGAGCCGTTCACCCCCCGTGCACCGACATATGTGCAGACTGGTGGGATGCGTACGGAACTTGTGTCCGAGCCGGGCGATCCGGCCCGCCCCAACGAGGATTTCGCCGCGCTCTGCGTTCCCGCAGCCGGGCGTGGGGGTGTACTCGTCGTCCTGGACGGGGTGACGCCGCCGCGCGGCGCGACGGGCTGTGTGCATTCGGTCCCCTGGTACACGGCGCGGCTCGGCGGGGCACTGACCGAACTGACCGTTTCCCTCCCGGATGTTCCGCTGACGGAGGCGTTGTCCCGGGCGATCCACCGAACCGCGACCTCCCATTCACAAACCTGTGACCTTTCTCACCCACGCACCCCACAGGCGACAGTCGCCCTGGCCCGCTGGGACGACGACGTCGTGGAGTACCTCGTCCTGTCCGACGCGGCGCTCCTCCTGGAGTCCCCGGACGGCGCCGTCTCCCCCGTCCTCGACGACCGGCTGGCCCGGCTGCCCCGCGCGCTGCTCGTCTCCGACGAGGTCACCGACGCCCGCGCCCGCAACAAGGAGGGCGGCTTCTTCACCGCCGCCGCCGACCCGTCGGTGGCCGCGCGGGCGGTGACGGGACGGGCGTCCCGCGCCGAGGTGCGTTCACTGACCGGCCTGTCCGACGGCGCCTCCCGCTGGACCGAGAAGTTCCACGAGGGCGACTGGACCGACCTGCTGTCCTGTCTCCGCAAGGAGGGTGCGAGCGGACTCGTGCGCCGCGTAAGGGAGTTGGAGTCGGCGGACGCCGAGGCACGGGAGTTCCTGGGGCGCAGCAAGACGCACGACGACGCGACGGCCGTGTACGTCGAGCTGTAGCACGTCACTTCTGCATGACTTCGTTCAACTCGGCGAGCAGCCGGGCGAGTTCGGAGACCTCCGTGCGGTCCCAGTGGGCGAGCTGGCTGACGTAGATCGCGCGGCGTGCCTCCCGGACCCGGCTCACCCGGCGTCGGCCCTCCTCCGTGAGGTCGACGAGCCACGCCCTGCCGTCCGCCGGGTCGGGCTCGCGGGCGATCAGGCCCAGCTCCTCCAGCGCCCGCAGCTGCCGGGACATCGTCGCCTTCCCGACGCCGATGTACGCGGCCAGTTCCGTCGCCCGGCGCCGCCCGGTCTCCTCCAGCCGCACGAGCAACCCGTACGCGGCCGGTTCCAGATCGGGGTGGACCTCCCGCGCCATCTCCCCCTGGTTCGCCCGAGCCCGCCGCAGCAACACGGTCAGCTCCCGCTCCAGCGAGAGGAACTCCCGGTCGGCCCCTCCCACGACGCCGCCGATACCGTCGTCACTCACTTCGGTGCTCCCTGTCGTTCGCCCTGCTCATCGCTGCGGCTCGGACAGTATTTCGCAGGTCGGTGTAGGGGGCTTGTCAGGCCCGGGTACGGGCGGAGGCCCGAGCCCCTCCGAAGGGGAACCCGAGCCTCCGCACCGACCGATGACGCCGTCACGCCGCCACCGGAACCTCCGACGAAGCCGAAGTCGAGGCCACGGCCGGCGTCAGCGCCAGCTCCAGCACCTGCCGCACATCCGTCACGGCATGGACGTCCAGCTTCTCCAGGACCTCCGCCGGGACGTCGTCCAGGTCGGCCTCGTTCCGCTTGGGGATGATGACGGTCTTCACCCCGGCCCGGTGGGCGGCCAGCAGCTTCTGCTTGACGCCGCCGATGGGCAGCACGCGCCCGGTCAGGGACACCTCGCCGGTCATCGCGACGTCGGTGCGGACCAGCCGCCCGGAGAGCAGCGAGGCCAGCGCGGTCGTCATGGTGATACCGGCGCTCGGGCCGTCCTTGGGGACCGCGCCCGCCGGGAAGTGGATGTGCACGCCCCGGTCCTTGAGGTCGCCGACCGGCAGTTCCAGTTCGGCGCCGCGCGAGCGCAGGAAGCTGAGCGCGATCTGCGCGGACTCCTTCATCACGTCGCCGAGCTGACCGGTCAGGGTGAGGCCCGCCGCGCCCGTCTCCGGGTCGGCCAGGGACGCCTCGACGAACAGGACGTCACCGCCGGCGCCGGTCACCGCGAGGCCGGTGGCGACACCGGGGACGGCCGTCCGGCGCTCGGCCGGGTCCTGGGCGGACTCGGGGACGTGGTGCGGGCGGCCGATGAGCTCGCGCAGGTCCTCGTCCCGGATGGTGAACGGCAGTTCCCGCTCGCCCAGTTCGTGCTGGGCGGCGACCTTGCGGAGCAGGCGTGCGATGGACCGCTCCAGGGTGCGCACGCCGGCCTCGCGGGTGTACTCCCCGGCCAGCTTGCGCAGCGCGCTCTCGTCGAGCGTCACCTCGTCCGCGCTGAGCCCGGCCCGCTCCAGTTGGCGCGGGAGCAGGTGGTCGCGGGCGATGACGACCTTCTCGTCCTCCGTGTAGCCGTCGAGGCGGACCAGCTCCATGCGGTCGAGCAGGGCCTCCGGGATGGCCTCCAGGACGTTGGCCGTGGCGAGGAACACCACGTCCGACAGGTCGAGTTCGACCTCCAGGTAGTGGTCGCGGAAGGTGTGGTTCTGCGCGGGGTCGAGGACTTCGAGGAGGGCCGCGGCGGGGTCGCCGCGGAAGTCGGAGCCGACCTTGTCGATCTCGTCGAGCAGGACGACCGGGTTCATCGAACCGGCCTCCTTGATCGCCCGCACGATCCGGCCGGGCAGCGCGCCGACGTACGTCCGCCGGTGGCCCCGGATCTCCGCCTCGTCCCGCACACCGCCGAGGGCGACGCGGACGAACTTGCGGCCCATCGCGTGCGCCACGGACTCCCCGAGGCTCGTCTTGCCGACGCCGGGCGGCCCGACGAGAGCGAGGACGGCGCCCCCGCGCCTGCCGCCGATGACGCCGAGGCCCCGGTCGCCACGCCGCTTGCGGACGGCGAGGTACTCGGTGATGCGCTCCTTCACGTCCTCCAGGCCCGCGTGCTCGGCGTCCAGGACCGACTTGGCGCCCTGGATGTCGTACGCGTCCTGCGTACGCTCGTTCCACGGGAGTTCGAGGACCGTGTCCAGCCAGGTGCGGATCCAGGAGCCCTCGGGGGACTGGTCGCTGGAGCGCTCCAGCTTGTCGACCTCCTTGAGGGCGGCCTCGCGGACCTTCTCGGGGAGGTCGGCGGCCTCGACGCGGGCGCGGTAGTCGTCGGACTCCTCGCCCTCGGACTCGCCGTTCAGCTCGCGCAGCTCCTTGCGGACGGCGTCGAGCTGGCGGCGGAGCAGGAACTCGCGCTGCTGCTTGTCGACGCCCTCCTGGACGTCCTTCGCGATCGTCTCCGCGACGTCCTGCTCGGCGAGGTGGTCGCGGAGTTGCTGGGTGGCCAGCTTGAGGCGGGCGACCGGGTCGCCGGTCTCCAGCAGTTCGGTCTTCTGGTCGAGGGTGAGGAACGGGGAGTAGCCGGAGTTGTCCGCGAGCGCCGAGACGTCGTCGATGGCCTGGACGCGGTCGACGACCTGCCAGGCGCCGCGCTTGCGCAGCCAGGCGGTGGCCAGCGCCTTGTACTCCTTGACGAGGTCCGTCACGCTGCCGGGCAGCGGCTCCGGAACCTCCTCGTCGATCCGGGTCCCCTCCACCCACAGCGCGGCCCCGGGCCCGGTCGTCCCGGCTCCGATCCGCACTCGCGCGCGCCCTCGGATCAGCACCCCCGGGTCACCGTCCGCCAGCCGTCCGACCTGCTCGACGGTCCCGAGCACCCCCGTCCCCACGTAATTCCCGTCCACCCGGGGCACCAGCAGCACCCTCGGCTTTCCGGCCCCACCGCGCGCGGCGGCCTGCGCGGCCTCCACCGCGGCCCTCACATCAGCGTCATTCAGATCCAGCGGAACCACCATGCCCGGCAGCACGACCTCGCCGTCGAGCGGCAGCACCGGCAGAGTGAGCGTTGAGGACGACGAAGCCATGATCTCCCCTTCGGCAGTCAAGTTGAGCTATGCCGACTCAATGCATGGGGCCACCCGAATGTTCCCAGCCCCGTGTTCGCCGTCAGCGATCAGCCGGATTCCGCAGGTCGGGCGGGGTGTCAGCGGCGCAGTGCCTCCACCGGGGGCGCGGCGACGACCAGGGGATGGACGACCGGGGACCAGGTGACGTGATGGCGGCGTGCGCCGACCGCACCGATCACCAGGCAGATCCGCTGAACCTGCGCCGACCGCTCCGGCACCGGCAGGACGAGGACCGCGAGGCGGAGTACGCCCAGGCGGCCGAGGAGTTCCGCGCGGCGGGCCGGGCCGACGAGGCGACCGAGGCCGGCCGGCACTTCCGCGTCTGCCGCGTCGAGAGGGTCGTCCGCATGGGCCCGGACGGCCCGAGACCCCCCACCCCTCCGACGTCGACCGGTACGGCCCGAAGACGCACCCCGCTCAACGCCGCTTCAGGACCTCACCGTCCCGGCCACCTCACCCGCAGCCACCCCCTCCGCGTTCCACCTCCGCACCCACCGCCACAGCCCCACCCCCACGCTCAACGCGATCACATGCCCCCAGTTGCTCACCGGGTCGGTCATGTTCGCGAGGTCCTGGAGCAGCAGCCCCCCGAACCCCGCGAGCACCGGCCACCGCACCCACGGCCGCAGCACCCCGCACAGCGCCCCCACACTCGCGGCCACCCCGAAGCTGATCCCGTAGTCGTAGCGGTGGAGGGAGGTCTCGGGCAGGTGCCCGACGAGGACGGCGAGCCCGACGGGCAGCTCGGTGGAGAGGGTCGCGACGACGTGGCCGGTGAGGAAGACAGCGGCGGTCCGCGCACCCCCGAGACGCCGTTCGAGGGCGGTCAGCACCAGCAGGAAGACGGCGACGAAGGGCGAGCCGAGCCCCCCGGCCACCCACAGCGCGCTGGCGACCAGCACCAGCGCCGGCGCGTGGACCAGATGGGTGACGTCCGTGCTGGACGCCTGGAGCACTCCGTCCACCCAGGAGGGATCCGCCGTGTCGGCGACGTACGAGGTGACGACGAGCAGGACGGCGTACCAGAAGGTGAACGGCGTACCGGTGGGCGTCGGCAGCAGCCGCCACACCCGCGGAACAGGCGTGTCCGCGGCAGGCGCGTCCAGCACCGGAACGACGGCAGGAGCCGCAGCCGCCACCCCTCGCTGTCTCGGCACCCCGTCCAGCAGCGCCCCGGGCGCCTCGGCACCCGGCGTTTCAGCCGTCTCGGTACGTTCCACCGTGAGGCGCTCCTTCCGTTTCGGCTACACCCTTCGCGCCCCACATGCCCGCTGTCTGTGACTCAGACCACGTTGGAGTGGATTCTCAGCAACCTCTCAAGCTCACGCACGGGCCGAACACAACCCCGGACAGTGAAATTCCGTCGGCCCGCACCCCCCAGAGTGCCAGGATGGGCCGATGCCCTCGCCGACGCCACCGCAACCCCCCGAGATCCTCGACCGCCGCGAAGGCCCCTACGGAGAAGTCGTGTTGCGCAGACACGGCCCCCACCTCCAGATCATCGCGAACGGCTGCTTCCTGATGGACACCTCGGACGGCCGCTCGGAACGCCTCCTGATCGACGCCGCACGCCGGACCCTCGAAAAGGAACACCCCGCCCTCCTGATCGGCGGCCTCGGCGTCGGCTTCTCGCTCGCACACGCCACCGCCGACCCCGGCTGGTCGAAGATCACCGTTGTGGAACGCGAGCAGGCGATCCTCGACTGGCACACGGACGGCCCCCTGGGGGAGGTGTCGAGGGCGGCCCTGGACGATCCGCGCGCCGGCGTCGTCGTCACCGATCTCCTCGATTTCCTGCGTGAGACATCCGACACGTTCGACGCGCTCTGTCTGGACATCGACAACGGTCCCGAATGGACCGTCACAGAGGGCAACGACGGGCTGTACGGCCCCGCCGGACTCGCAAGCTGCGCGCGGGTGTTGGCGCCGGGGGGCGTACTCGCGGTGTGGTCGGCGAAACCGTCGTCCGACTTCGAGCGAACCCTCTGGAATGCCGGGTTCCGGGGGGTGCGTACCGAAGAGGTGCCCGTTGCCCGAGGCGTTCCGGACGTGGTGCATCTCGCTCTCCGCCCTGGATAGCAATGCGGATGTCACTCCCCGTACGCTGCTCACCTGGCGCCGATCATTCATGCGCCGGTCGCAGTCATGCGCAGACATGGGATCACCCCACGGATTCCGGAAAGCACCCCAGGGGCGGGCGATGGAGCAGACACACACCTCGCAGAACGGCACGACGACGGCTACCCCGGGCGCTCAGCGCCGCGTTCTGGTCGTCGAGGACGACCAGACGATCGTCGACGCCATCGCGGCCCGACTGCGCGCCGAGGGATTCCTCGTGCAAACGGCCGGAGACGGTCCGGCAGCGGTCGACACGGCCGAGGCCTGGCAGCCGGACCTGCTGATTCTCGACATCATGCTGCCGGGCTTCGACGGGCTGGAGGTCTGCCGTCGCGTGCAGGCCCAGCGGCCTGTCCCGGTACTGATGCTCACCGCACGCGACGACGAGACCGACATGCTGGTCGGGCTCGGGGTCGGCGCGGACGACTACATGACCAAGCCGTTCTCCATGCGGGAGCTGGCCGCGCGCGTGCACGTCCTGCTGCGCCGGGTCGAGCGGGCCGCCATCGCCGCCGCGACCCCCCGCTCGGGCATCCTGCGCCTGGGCGAGCTGGAGATCGACCACGCGCAGCGCCGGGTGAGGGTCCGCTCGGAGGACGTGCACCTGACGCCCACCGAGTTCGACCTCCTGGTGTGCCTGGCGAACACCCCGCGCGCGGTGCTCTCCCGCGAGCAGCTCCTCGCCGAGGTCTGGGACTGGGCGGACGCCTCCGGCACCCGTACGGTCGACAGCCACATCAAGGCGCTGCGCCGGAAGATCGGCGCCGAACGCATCCGCACCGTGCACGGTGTCGGTTACGCGCTGGAGACCCCGACGCCATGAGCGGCGGGCCGGAGGGCGGGCCGAGAGGGGAGCCCTGGGCAGGTATGCGGCCGTTCTCGATCAAGACCAAGCTCGGTGCCCTCGTCGTCATCTCGGTGCTGATCACGACCGGCCTGTCGATGATCGCCGTGCACACGAAGACCGAGCTGCGGTTCATCGTGGTCTTCTCGATGATCGCGACGCTGCTGATCACCCAGTTCGTCGCGCACTCGCTGACGGCCCCGCTGGACGAGATGAACCTGGTCGCCAAGTCCATCGCGCAGGGCGACTACACGCGCCGGGTCCGCGAGAACCGGCGGGACGAGCTGGGCGACCTGGCCGAGACGATCAACGTCATGGCCGACGAGCTGGAGGCGCAGTACCAGCAGCGCAAGGAGCTGGTGGCGAACGTCTCGCACGAGCTGCGCACCCCGATCGCGGGGCTGCGGGCCGTCCTGGAGAACGTGGTCGACGGTATCGCCGAGGCCGACACGGAGACCATGCGGACGGCGCTGAAGCAGACCGAGCGGCTCGGCCGGCTGGTGGAGACCCTGCTCGACCTGTCCCGGCTGGACAACGGCGTCGTCCCGCTGCGCAAGCGGCGTTTCGAGGTGTGGCCCTATCTCTCGGGCGTGCTGAAGGAGGCCAACATGGTCGCCTCGGCGCGCGCGGGGATGGCCTCCGGCTCCGGGAACCACACTCGTTCGGACGTCCATCTGCACCTCGACGTGTCGCCGCCCGAGCTGACCGCGCACGCCGACCCCGAGCGCATCCACCAGGTCGTCGCGAACCTCATCGACAACGCCGTCAAGCACAGCCCGCCGCACGGCCGCGTCACGCTGAAGGCCCGCCGGGGAGCGCAGCCCGACTCGCTGGAGCTGGAGGTGCTGGACGAGGGTCCGGGCATCCCGCGCTCCGAGTGGCGCGGGGTCTTCGAGCGGTTCAACCGCGGCAATGTCCGGCGGCCGCACGGTCCCGGCAGCGACGGGGGTACGGGGCTCGGGCTGGCGATCGCGCGCTGGGCCGTCGATCTGCACGGCGGCCGGATCGGGGTGGCCGAATCGGAGCGTGGCTGCCGGATTCTCGTCACCCTTCCGGGGGAGTCCCAGGTCGGCGGTTGACGTACAGTTCGATCATCGTCGGGCAGTAAAGGTGCCGGACCTGCGTCATCGTGGACGAAGAGAAGCCGTTTCGAGCGGAACCCCGCTTGTTTCCCGCCATTTCCGGCGATGAAACACGGCGTTCGATGTGACTTACGCGACGATGGGGCGGCCCGGCCTCTCCTTCTCGGTTTTGGAGGCGTAGCCTTTATTCCCGCTGTCCATCACCTTGTGAAGCGGAAGAGGGCGGTTGCCGCCGTGTCGTCACAGTCCCCCAATAACGGATCGAGCACCTCGGCCGAAGCGGACCGAGCGGGTAACAATCCCGCCGCCGCCTTCGGACCCAACGAGTGGCTTGTCGACGAGATCTATCAGCAGTACCTCCAGGATCCGAACTCTGTGGACCGGGCCTGGTGGGACTTCTTCGCCGACTACAAGCCGGGGGCTGCCGAGGCCGCCGCTCCGGCCGCGGCAGCAGCTCCGGGGGCCACGGGGACCACGTCCGTGAAGCCCGCCGCCACGCCCGTGGCACCTGTCACCACCCCCGCTCCCGCGGCTCCCGCGGCACCGGCCCAGGCACCGGCTCCCCAGCCCG